>JAYQWI020000776.1:0-4894 GCA_035871815.2 Candidatus Parabeggiatoa communis | reverse complement strand
TTATCAATCTCGGTTGAGTACTTTGGCAGAGTACAACTTCGTTTAGCTTCGCTACCCGAAGGTTCGTAAATTTTGCTTCGCTAATGAAGTTTTAAAGTACGATCTTATCTTAATTAACCACAGTGCCGTGGGAATGCACCCTACCTCAACAGGCGATTGAGGTTTGCAATTTGACGACAGGCCTTGCAAAATAAATTTTGCACGGAAAGAGCAGCAAAATAAATTTGGAACGAAAATTGGGCCTTCAAGATTTATCTTGATTTGTTACTCATCATCTGATTTTAATGACAAAAAACGGAGGTTAAATGGCCGATAAAAATATCTTTCTTAAACAACTGAATCTCCGCAATTTTCTAAGTTTGCATGAAGTTTCATTGCCCTTTAAACCCTTAACGGTTTTAGTGGGGGCTAATGCGAGTGGTAAGTCCAATATTTTAAAAGCCTGTTTGGTATTAAACCGAATGATACAACGCCGAGAGACTTTACCTGAGAGTACTACCATTCAAGCCTGGACTTGGGCCGGTGAACCTCATGGTCAAATTGATTTTGAAATTCAACTGGAAATAGATAACAACCCGGTTATCTATCGTCTGGTATTACAAAATAGCTCTAAAAAGCCAATCTATACAGAAAACTTACTCATCAATGATGTTGACGTGATTTCGGTTCAAGACGGTAAAGGACAAATTAGAGATGAAAATAAGGCAAGTCCTATTCTCAGTTATTCATCTGAAAAATTAGCCTTAACGTCTGCTGGTGATTATGGCACTAAACCAATAACTAATCTATTGACAGACTTTATTAAAAACTGGGCATTTTTTAACTTTATGCCTGAAGTGATGCGTAGTAAAAACGTGCTATTTCTCAATCCAACCTTGGATATCCCAACTCAATTGGATGATGACGGCTCAGTCTTAAAGCGTTTATTATTTTCGTGGCATGAAAAAAACACCGAACAATTTGAGGCTGTCAGCCAAGCACTGGCTTCATCTGTTACCCAATTTCGTTTAGAAAGTCTAAATGAAGACGGCGAATTAGGTTTACTTGAAGGTTATGACAAACCGATTCCATTAGATAAAGCCTCCGACGGTACTTTGCGTTTATTGGCATACTATACTTTACTCAATCAATCTGAATTACCGCCCTTAATCGCTATTGAAGAACCTGAACGCAATCTTCATCCAGCCGCTTTGGCCGAAGTGGCTAACTTACTTGAAGAACTCGCCATGAGAACACAAGTGATTGTGACAACTCATAGTGCCCAACTGCTTGATGCGTTTGATAAAGACAATTTAGGTCATCGTTTAGGTGTTTTACTGCTTCAAAATCATAAAGGCTATGGCACCCAAATCATTGATTTTGAAAAAGAAAAAAACAATCGAACAGCACTGAGTGGTTGGGTGAAAGACTTTGGGATTGGAAGTGCTATTTTTGATAGTGCGCTTTTATAGGGAGAACTGATTTTGCCAAGTGTAAGAATTTGGACCCCAGAATCCGATTATGATGCTAAAGCCGTTTTGTTATTATCAGAAAAGTTAGTGGCTCATTTTGGTATTGAGATATCCATTAATATCAAAGGTAAACCGGATCGACAAGTTGCCAAAAAAGGTTCAACTGGACTGAAAAATGCCATCAAAAATTACCTTCAAGAAGATATGTGTGTGATTTTTGTGATAGATCATGATGGGCCTCAAGCTCAAGCAAACAGAAGACAAGAACCTAATTCTTTAATCAACCAAATAGAAAAAGTGGTCAAATTAAAAGAATTTCAAGGGCGCGTCCATTTAGTTGAAGCGGTTAATGAATTAGAAGCCTGGTTATTGATTGATTGTACCGGTATTTTTTGTTATTTTGCCCAAAACCATCATGCTTTGCCAAAGACTTGTAAACAAAATTTATGTTCAAGAGAATGCCGAGATAAGATTAGACAACATAAAACATTCTGGCGTTTGATAACAAAATACACAACTGGCGATACGGCCTCAATTGAGGAACCTGAGCAAGGCAGTGAAAAGGGTGTCAAAGAATACTTGATAAAATTTTCTGAAGAGATTTTTCAAGTATTACATCCAGAGAAACACAAAATGGATAAAAATAGTCAATATAGAGAGGCACTTGCACCTAAGATTGCAGAATATATTGAAATTAATGACGACACTCTAAAACGTAGTGAATCTTTAAGCCATTTGGGATACCAACTTAAAGAATGTGTTCAAATGAGTGGTGGTTAATTCTTCACATTATTTTTGAGTACCTCAAAACGGTAATCCCCGTTTTGGGGTGAGTTTTTCAAGCCAGTCCCCACTTTTAATTTAGTGAATCATTGTGCCTGGGAAACAGAAGTTTGGATAGCTGATAACCCTGATCATTTAATCCATTTTGATGGGCATAAATTTCTTGGGCCTTATTAATATTTGAACAAAAATCCTTTTTGTCATGACATTTTGGCAAGCCTTTTCATTCAGGCACTCGTTAAACGTTTTTTTAATAAGATGAAAATAAAAGAAATCATTGTAGAAAAGCTCTTCGACACTTTTGATCATACTATCTCTTTGAAAACTGAAGAGGGGATCACTTTAATGCTTGGGGAAAACGGTTTTGGTAAAACCGTTCTTTTGGAAATGATAAATGCATTGTTTAACCAAAATTTTTTTATTTCCAATCCGTTGTTTTCAAGCGTTTTCAACTCAAATTTGAGGATAATCTGGTTTGGGAAGTTATCAAATCCGATAACGAAATCACGTTAAGATTGTTCGAGAATAATGATCTAAAAGAATCCGTTTTCGTGTTTGACAGTAATAAGGTATTACCAGAATGGTTTACGGAACGTGTCTCGCTGTTGAATATTCGTTTGGTAGATACTCAAAGACTCTTGGTTATCGCAGAATCATTGCCAACAACTTTTCAAGCAATTGAACACACCAACCGTTTAAAAACCGACGTTGAAAAAGAAACTCAAAAAAGGTCTCAAGCAACCACTATTTTAGCTTATGCTAACGAATTGGCTGAGAATATTAAATCACACTTCGCAAAATCCATGGAACTGGCTACCAAATTGGATAGCACTTATCCATCACGATTAGCCAAAAACCGACATCAATACGACAATATTTCTGCCGAACATTTGAAGGCTGAACTCCAGAAATTAGATAAAAAACGTCAATTATTTCATGCGGTTGGCTTACTCGAACAAGAAGAAAATACGGCCTTTTTGGATGATGAGCATACCGACAAATTTATGATACCCGTGCTGATGGTTTATATTGATGATAGCAAGCTAAAATTGCAAATTTTTGAGAATTTAGCACAAAAACTGAAATGCTTTCTTGGCATCATTAATAACCGTTTTTTATACAAAACAATGTCGGTTGATAAACAGCAAGGATTTATTTTCACCTCAACCATGACGGGTAAACAAATCCCCACAACGGGCTTATCTTCAGGCGAACAACATGAATTGGTGTTGTTCTATGAATTATTGTTTAAAACTCAAGATAATGCCTTGATATTAATTGATGAACCTGAAATATCCTTACATATTTCTTGGCTAAACAAGTTTATTGAGGATTTAAAAAAGGTGATTGAACAGGGTAAGATGGATATCTTAATTGCTACCCATTCTCCAGATATCATTGGCAATCATTGGGATTTAACGGTTGAACTCGAAGGCATAAAACAGATTGATTGAGTAGACAAAATGGGCATAAGAGAACATATTACGCCTGATCGAATAGCGAATGCTATCCGACAGGATAAATCTTATCAAGGCGCTTATCTGATCGTAGAAGGTAAGAGCGATTATTGGTTTTACACTAAGTTTATTGATCAGAAAGTTTGTCAAGTTCAAATTGCTTATGGTTGCCTAAAAGTCATTGCTGTCATTAACAATTTAGAGCAAACCCATTATCAACAAGCATTAGGCATTATAGATGCTGATTTTAGAAGGTTAGAGAATGAAACCTTGCTATCTGATAATATTTTGATGACAGATGTGCATGACTTGGAAACGATGATTATTCAATCACCGGCATTTGAGCAAGTGATAGAATCATACTATGTCAAAGAAAGATACGAAGCATTTATAGCCAAAAAACAAGACGATTTGAGAAATATTCTTCTACAACTTGCTAAACCGATTGCTTATCTAAAATGGATCAACAAAATTTATGATTATGGTTTACTCTTTAAACCTCAAAAAGAAACAGATAAGCCACTTGACTACACAAAATTCATTGAAAAAAACAATTTAACTTTTAAAGGTTATGACGAATTGATAAAAACCGTTATAAACTATACGATAAATAAAATACATCCTCAAAAATTGACGCTTTCCCAACAAGATATTTTAGACAAGATAAAACTCAAGGAAATGGAAGGCCAGCCTGATTTATGGCAACTCTGCAATGGACATGATTTAACGAATCTTATTGCTATTGCATTACTTAAAGCGATTAGTAGTTATAATGCTAAAGCGGTGGCTTATACAGAAATTGAAAGAAATTTGATACTGGCGTATGATTCTTTCTATTTTAAAAGCACAAATTTATTGATTTCCATTAAAAATTGGGAAAAGCAACAGCCTGATCGCAAAATATTGTCGGAGATGTTTGATTAACTTATGTTTAAGTAGAACATTTTTTTTAACATTTTGAACCACTTGAATAAATCTGATTCAATTTCAGGTTCGGATTTCTATCAAAATATTTTTGTGTACCAACTGTGTTTTTTAGGCTATTATTTAAAAGGAGAAATATATGATAAAACTGAGATGCGCTCATAAATGGTTTGGCATGACTGGCTGCCTAGTTTTGTTGAACGTGTTGTTGACAGGGGCCGTTGCGGCCGCACCTAATGCTCAAAACTTACTAGAGGAAGTGGATAAACACCGTTTGGG
>JAYQWI020000775.1:0-1963 GCA_035871815.2 Candidatus Parabeggiatoa communis | reverse complement strand
CAAGAAGAGGGTAGTTTGCTGATCAAAATATCACTCAAAAAATCAGATTCTGATAATTTGGCAACGAATGAAACAAAAATAGCCAATGCCTAATTGTGAGACGCACGGCCGTGCGTCTATACTGTTTTATAGATTTTCAGGTCAATAATTTCAAAAGGGCGAACAGGGCGAACACTAAATATTGTGATGGCCTGATAAAAATGCCCATAAACCAGTCATATTTGAAGGTTAAAGGAAGCCATACCCTTTGACGTAACAGATGAAGATGTCAGAGCTTTGCGACAACAATTGACTACTGTTGTACTCGTTATTTTTACAAAGAGGTATAAAAGCAACTAATGAAATCTAAAGTCTATATTGAAACTTCTATTCCCAGTTTCTACTATGAAATTCGTACTGCGCCAGAAATAGTTGCTCGTCGAAATTGGACTCGTCAATGGTGGGATGACTCTCGACAAAATTATGAAATCGTTACCAGTGATGCAGTAGTCGATGAATTGAATAAAGGAGACTATCCCACTAAAGCTAATACATTAGAATTGGTTAGTAATATTCCCCTTCTTCCATTTGAAGAAGAAGTTTCGGAAATAGTCGAAATTTACCTTAAGCATAAGTTAATGCCAAAAGATCCATTGGGAGATGTACTTCATCTCGCATTAGCATCGTATCATAAATGTGATTTTCTATTGACTTGGAATTGCAAAAATATTGCAAACGCCAACAAATTTACTCATATCAAGCGCATCAACACGTTGCTTGGTTTGTTTGTCCCCACTTTATTAACACCCCTTGAATTGATAGGAGAAACTTCACCATGAAAAATGATCCCGTCCTCGACAGAATACGGGAAGCTCGGCATATTATCTCAAAGCAATGTGACCATGATCCCAAAAAACTGGTAGCGTACTATCTCCAGCGACAAAAAAACCATCCACAAAAATTATTGGGTTACCCTAAAAGTGTTAGTATGGAAACAAAGCAAGTGTATGAGGGTAGCAAGCCGTTAAATGTTGAATCGTAGTCTGTGTCGGGTAGGCAAGGTGGTTGTCTACCCACTTCCATACGATGGTATGCGACACGTTATTTTAAAAGAACCTGATTTTCTGAACGACATGTTGGGTGTGTGATCAACCTTCAGTCGAAGCCTATTATGAATACCCAGATAGAAACAACCATGGTGCCAACCAAAGAGGTTTTCCAACTTCGGCTCAAACCGTTCGTAGAACAACGGATAGCCAAATATAAAAACCATACCATGCTTTCCTCAAAAAACAGAGTCAAGAGGAATGGCAAAAGCATATCTTAGCAGAAGTGATGGCACATCTGTCGTTTGAACAATTCATAGCCATGACAGGAACTGAGGAGACTTGTCGGTAGGCGGATGTAACTCAAACTTGTGGCAGGAATATGAAACGACTTTACGCCAGAACAAATGACCACTTTTAATGAGTGTTTGGTCAGGAAGTCATGATGGATTATCTTCTGGATACTTGTAGCGTTTCTGCTATGCTTAAGCAGAATGAGCCTATTTGGGAAAAAGTGGCTTTAGTTGAGTTTTCCAAGGAAAAAATATTTTTCAATACCATCACATATTACGAAACCAAACGCGGATTGTTAGCCAATCAAGCCACTCTAAAAATGGAAGAGTTTGAGGAAATTCGTCAAGACTACGACATGTTAGGTACCGATAGTGAAGTTGTACTTGATAAAGCCTCAGAAATATATGTCAATTTGAAACAGCGGGGCGAATTACTGCCAGATGCTGATATATTTATTGCCGCGATTAAGATGTATTGAATACGGGGAATTCTGATTATAACTTGTTGGAGTTCAGACTTCGTTCTTCGCTACGCGAGATCAACTTTAGTTTGAATTGGCGTTTCAAACTGAGTTGGAATTGTTTGAATTGGAGTTCAAACTTTAGTTTGAATTGTAATCTGACCGAAACAAACTAAAGTGTGTA
>JAYQWI020000774.1:0-5610 GCA_035871815.2 Candidatus Parabeggiatoa communis | reverse complement strand
AACACAAGCCAAGATTGAGGCGATTATTGCCAACAACCCCAATATCGACATTGTCAAACCCGATCCCGTCATAGCACAACAATTAGTCGCCTATACCGAACAGGTGGAAGAACGCTCCCAAGAAGTCATTGGGCAAGCCGCTGAAAACTTATTGCATATTCGTATACCCGGCACTCATGACTCGGGTGTTGAACTACCTAATGGCAGCCAGATTGTCCCTATCATTGCAGAAGGCTATCTCCTGCAATTGAATAGTAGAAACTATGGTGTGGATATCGTGATTCAAAATGCCGGTGGGGTGAGTATTGATCTCTCCAAGGGTGATATTACCATTGAAACGGCCTACACTTTACTGCCGTTTAGTAACACGCTTTATGTGTTGGAGATGAGCGGAGCAGAAGTCAAGCAAGTGCTTGAAGATGCCTTGAATAATTACCTTGATAAGGGCGGTTCTGACGGTTCTTTTCCTTACGCGGCCGCTATCCGTTATACCATTGAAGTCAAACGCCCGACGAATCAACGTGTTACCCAGCTTGATCTCCGAGATGAGAAGGGCGAGTGGTCGCCTATTGATCCGGCTAAAATGTACAAAGTGGGGGCTATTTCTTTTCTGGCCAGCGGCAAAGATGGTTATACCACCTTTGGCAAAGTCTTAGAAGAGGGGCGGGGTATTGATACCTATTTTGACTATGCGGAATCGTTTGTGAACTATGTCAAGGAAGTGGGTACCCTGACAATACCTGAAGAGACTGGTGTGACTTATATCAAATAAAGAATAAAGCTTTTCCTCTATCGGAACAACTTGATTTTGGAGTGCAAACTTGCCGTTTGCCATTTGGTGCCGCAAAATAAATTTTGCACTCCAATAACGAGCTTTGTAAACCCTTAAAAATCAATCAGTTGTCGTAGTTGAACGGCTGCCCAAGGTATCGCAAAACTCAGCCAAATGCCATATTTGAATAGCACAAAACTCAATGGGATCAGGGCGATTATCAAAAAAACGGAATAAATCGCGCCCCATAATTGGCCGTATTGAATCAATAGCCAACTGGTCAACATAATCAGTATTGTGGCAAATAATAATATCCACCAATTGGAAGGGGGTTGCAAGATACCATATTGTAATAATGATTGGATGCTATTGACTAAAACCAGCATACCTGGCATCCAGCCTAAGGGTGTCGCGTGCCAATCGCGCCCGGCTAAATAACTCCCACCGATAATCGTAATGCTATCACGCAAAGCTTTATCGCTCACGCTTTTATTTAAAATCTTATTTGCAGACATGATGGTGAGTAAATCCCGTCCATCAGAGACTGTCGGTAGCGTTTTGCCCTGATTTAAATACCAAGGAATCGTATAAAGCATACGGCGGCTGAGGCGTGTTGGGTGTAAGTCAAACACTAAATCTTGAGAGACGACAAATTCTGTGGGTTTATGGCGTAATGCATCACTTGTCCATTTTTGGGGACTTTTTTGACAATTGGGCAGAAAATAATTCAAATGATGGCGCAAGCGACAAGAGCAGGGCAGTACAGCGGATTTTTCCTCTTCAACCAATAATGTCGCAGCTAATAGGGGCATTGACGGAATGATATCGGAAACCATTTGCGTGCAAGTGGGTATCCATAAGTTCCAGCGGCGCAAGAGGCGATCATGTTCTCGTTCAAATTGCGTACTGCCCCAATAAATATAAGAAGAACGCATCACAATCTTATCTAAAAAACTAGGCCGTTGCGCCAGATAATAGGGTGGCGTATTGGGATCGAATGGTTTTATCCCTTTTGGTAATCGAAAAGTTCGCGTCAACAAAATCGCAGGGCAATCCGAATCGCTGCAATACCTTTTATCATAATCGGCTAAATAGTATTTTAGGGCTAAATCATGGGGGTGCAAACCTTCAGCTAGACGCGGTTGTTCGTCGATAGCAATATCGACAATAATCAACTTGGCTTGCGCTTGAACCGCAAAGTGTAATAATTTCAATAATTTATCGCGAGGGGTTATAAACGGTTCTCCCCAAGCTTGATAAGTTTCCTCATCAATATCGAGTATGACAAAAGGCGGCGTATTCTCTTTAACCAAGTCGCCGCGATAAAGTGTCATCATCCAATCAACACTTAAATCTTCCAGTTCAGATATCCATTGCCCATGACGTAATCCAATCAATAGCAAGGTAATCAATAAACCGAAAACCACGTTTTTATAAAATGGCGATAAGCGTTGCCATAATCTATTGATAAAGGCGAATAGGGGATGAAAAGGCCTATAAATCCAGGCTAATCCATTCACGAGTTTTTTTAATAAGGGCAGAAAAATCAGCCATTTGAGTAAGAGTTTCATAGTATTTCAACCTAGTACAACGGATCAGGGGATTGTTCGGATTGGTGCAAAGGCTGGAGTGCGTCTGTTCAGCTATTGTGTGTGATGATTTTTTCACCCCAGATTTAGCGTTTTCCCATCTCATGATTATTTTGCTCTACTCTTGGAGTGCAAAATTTATTTTGCGATAATTGGAGTGCAAAATTTATTTTGCACTCCAAACGCGACTTCATTCAATCTAAAAAACGCTATAGATAATTAAATAGAGCGGATCATCTCAATAACGCTCCAAAGCCTCCCGCAATGCCCGCGCAGGCCCATAATCTTCAGCTATATCAAATACTTGCTGATAAGCCTCAAACGACCATTGAACACGATTTTGTTCTGCCAACCAGGCAGCTTGTAAAGTACGACGCAAGTTTTCAGGCAAGCTTTGATCTTGCAACCTTTCAGGATAATCGGGCAGTGCTGCCACAGCCTCAAATTCCAATTCCATCTGCTGTTTCGCATAATTGGCAGCAGTGATGATCAGCCAATAACTCTCTGCCGTTTTGAAATCAATCTCACCCGTTTTCACCGATTGAACAGTCGTCTCAATTTCCCATAATACCATTTTATCAGCAGTCGTAATCTGTACTTGGTAAGGCGCTTTACCATTAAACCATTGAAGAAATAAAGCACGTTTCCCCGCTTTTAAGGTTGGGATTGCTAAAACAGTCGCTTCCAATATAGGCATGATAGGCCGTTCTTTTTCTGATTTTGAATAGATATCGACAGAAGGCCCAGATGGTACGATAGTCACAATATATTTAGCAAAATCCTTGAGACTCAACCAAATATTATCGGCCAGTCCAATCACATCACACGACTTTGATTCTACCCGATAAGGCGCATCGTCATGAGTAATTGTACGAGCTTGCCCGCATTCTCTGATCTCAACAGAATGCGCCTTGCTCACAAAAATCTGATCACCAAAATAAAGGGGCTCATAAACGCGCATTCCAATGATTTGAGAACCGCGCTTGAGGCTGTAATCTGTCAATGCCCCATCAAAATCATCAATATTGCCAACCTGTGAAGGCTGTCTCGCTAACGCATTTAATGAACAAGCAGCGGCTAGAATGAGGCTTAGGTATAGTAAATATTTGTTTTTCATATTATGCTTATTGCCTTTTCACTTTTTTGAGGTAGTCTTCAATAACTTCCAGCTTGAAATGAGGTAAAACCTCTTCTGGTTTGGGTTTGAAATGAGATAACACCTCTTCTCGTCCAAAACGAGCCAATAGCTCATCCACGGTTAAGTTCGCTAACCAAATTTCTCCCAGTTGTTTACCCAATTCTGTCACTTCTTCAGGTGTCATTTCAATGCTCATTTTTTCTTCTCCTTTCGCAAACCAAACTTCCATTAAACCACTGATGAACCATTTTAAGTCATTGGCTATGGATACTAAATCCAGTTCCTTCAACTTATTTAAAGCTTGTTTTTTAACATTTTTTCGACTGGCAAAACATTTAATCCAAACATTATGAGGTTCATTGGACAGTTCATTCAGTGATAATAATAAAACCTTTTTGATAACAGCATGTTGACTACGATAAACCCCAGGATATTCTGTCACTTGATAACCCAGAGCCCTTAAGGTTTCAGCATGTGGTTTTCTCGCACTTAATAAGACTGTTTGTACATCCCTTTGTGTTAATTGTTTAGCTTGTTTATAAAAAAAGTCATAACCCAGGGCTTGTTGAAGCGCCTCTTCATTGAACGATTGGGTATATTTAAATTCGATCAAAATATGAGAAGCTTCACTGTCCCTAATGGCATCAGGTAAACGTTCACGTTGAGCTGTTGTCCACCGAGGTGTTTTTCGCCTCAATAATAAAATATCAGCCTCTGGCGGATCCGTCATCACACTCACATCGGATTGAACATCAATATCAAGAGGGGAGAGAATCATTTCTAACAATCTTGCCAGTAAACGATGCCATGAGGTTTTTTGCTTTTTTAGTGTGGCATTTCCACCTTGATTTTTATCATTCATAAAGCGATTCCTTAAGCCACACCTCCAAACGCTTGTTTCATTTCTTGAAATCCAGCACGTTTGGCTTGTTCATATTGTTCAATATTCAAATTGTACAATAACGCGATCTAATACGTCACTCAACACTGAGCGTTATTTTTTGACAGCAAGCCTTTGAACACACTGAATCAAATTGTTATCAAGCGTGAGTGTGATTTATTGTGTCATTATTAATTAAATTTTACAGGATTTTCAAGATTTTATTTTCACACTCAAATCTCTGAGTTAAACGGGCTACAAAAGATCAATAAATTCTTCTACCGTCAAACCGGCTTGAGTGATAATAGCACGGAGAGTCCCCTTTTCATCATGATCAGGAACGACGAGTCGCCGATGGGGATCCTCTATTTCTCGTAACACAATGTGGCTACCCCTTTGTCTGTCTTTTTCATAACCGATTTTACTCAAAGCATGAACCACTTTACGTCCTGAAACACGAGGTAAACGGCTCATAATACGACCTCCACAATTTCTTCATAAATAGAAGGCGGAATAGGCTCATTATGCGCTTGCAAACTTTCTAAATACACAACAACGGCTTCTTGAATATTTTTTAGGGCTTCTTTTCTGGTTTTCCCTTGTGATAAACAGCCCGGTAAAGAAGGCACCTGAGCCACAAAGACACCGTTTTCATCTTGTTCAAGTAAAATTCTGTATTTCATTTTATGACCCCTTTTGTGAAAACATTTTTCTCAAACCTGACAGCAATCAATCTCGTTTTAAATGCCAACCGTAAATCGGTTCAACTTCATTGGCTAAAATTTCTTCATCCCGTTCAGACACTTGAGCGTCCTCTGATTTTCCGATACCAGCAATAGCCCGTAAAACTGCTGAACCCGAAGCCGTTTTCATTCCAACTTCCGCATTCTTATGAAAATCAAACAAAGCTAAGTACTGAACCACAAATAAACAGGTATTTTACCGCAAAGAGACGCGAGGCATCGCGTTTCTACGAAAATAGGTGGTAAGCAACCGAATGTAAATAGCCCAAGAAAGAACCTGGGGAGCGGGAAAATAGAAATGCGCCCATATCGTATGAATAGCCCTAAGTGTCTGCCCTTGTTCTCTCTTTTTGAAGAAGACTCGATGGAAACAGGATGACTTTAGAATAATAGCTCAGCCCTGCGAGACAAGCGATTTGTATTGCTGACAAACCCATAGGTTCGTATTGATAAACCGGTTTTAAAAATTCAATGCCCAATCGCCAGCT
>JAYQWI020000773.1:0-12768 GCA_035871815.2 Candidatus Parabeggiatoa communis | reverse complement strand
CTACCAATGTTGGGAATTTGCTGCGTGTGCCTTTACCCCCTATGACAGAGGAACGGCGGCGTGATTTAGTCAAAGTGGTACGCCATGAGGCGGAAAAAGCGCGAGTGGCTATCCGTAATATACGTCGAGATGCGAATCATGATCTCAAGGAATTAATGAATGATAAAGATATTTCTAAAGATGAGGAACATCATGGTGAAGAAATGATTCAGAAATTTACGAATAAACTGATTGCCAAAGTGGATAGTGTGCTGCAAGAGAAAGAAGCAGAATTAATGGAAGTCTAATAGATATAACTACAAGGATTGTTTATAATAAAGGATAAGATCGGAACGAAACTTCAGTAAAAAAATAGGTCATCAAGATTAACATAACGAACTCATAAAGGCTATGATTTAATCCTTTCTTATAAATAATCCTTGTAGTTATATATATCCTTGTAGTTATATCCTTTCTTATTAAATAATCCTTGTAGTTATAATCTTAAATGGCTTCTAAAACGAAAGACCAAAAACCACGCCATATTGCCATTATTATGGATGGTAATGGTCGTTGGGCTAAAAAAAGGTTGTTGCCGCGCTATGCTGGACATAAAGCCGGAGTCGAGACGGTACGTCGAGTCATCAAATTCTGTTCTGAAGAAGATATTAAAGCATTGACTTTATTCGCGTTTAGTAGCGAAAATTGGCGGCGTCCTAAACAAGAAGTGAGTTTGCTGATGGATTTGTTTATGACGGCCTTGCAACGGGAAATTGATACTTTACATAAAAATAATGTTTGTTTACGCATTATTGGTAATAAAAAAACGTTTTCAGAAAAATTGCAAAAACTGATTACTGATGCTGAAGAACTGACAAAACACAATTCTGGCATAAACTTAGTGATTGCTGCCAATTATGGTGGACATTGGGATATTGTTCAAGCGACTAAACGTCTTGCAGAGCTCGTTGAACAAGGCCAATTGCAAAGTAGTGATATTAATGAAAGTCTTTTAGCGACACAAATCTCTTTAGCGGATTTACCAGAGCCCGATTTATTCATCCGTACTGGGGGAGAAAAACGGGTCAGTAATTTTTTATTATGGCAATTAGCCTACACCGAACTGTTTTTTACCGATACTTTATGGCCTGATTTTGATAAATCGACTTTTACTGAGGCCTTGGAATCGTTTGCAACCCGTCAACGTCGTTTTGGACGCACGGCCGATCAGGTTGAAGAAGAAAATGCTTAAACAACGTTTACTCACGGCCATTATTTTAATTCCCCTAATCGTATGGGTATTGAGTTTATCTTCGCTTATCTTAGCATCAGTGCTGAGTATTTTTGTGGTGCTCGGTGCCTGGGAATGGGCAGGGTTATGTGGCTGGCATACTTGGAAGACACGGATTCTTTATGCTACCCTAGTTTGCTTAATGTTGTTAATGGCCTACGGCTTTAGACAGCAACCGAGCATGATGTCGGTTTTGTTTGTGGTTTCTTTGTGGTGGCTATTAGCGGGTTTGTGGCTATGGCGTTATCAACAAGGCTATGAAATGATATCGGCCTCACCCTTTCTTAAAGCGGTGTTGGGTTTTATTGTTTTGCTCTCCACTTTTTTAGCCCTATTGCATTTGCATGAACATGAACGTTATGGTGGACAATGGGTAATGTTTTTATTGGTATTGATTTGGGCCGCTGACAGCGGTGCCTATTTTATGGGTAAATGCTGTGGAAAAAGAAAACTGGCCGATAAAATCAGTCCAGGCAAAACCTGGGAAGGCGTACTGGGGGCCTTATTGATGAGTTCAGTGGTTTCCTTCAGTTATGCCCTATTCAAATCAATGTCATTCATGACATTACTGCTTTTTATGTTATTATGTTTGTTGACCGTGATAGTGTCAATTTTAGGCGATTTGTTGGAAAGCGTCTTTAAGCGTCAAGCAGGTATCAAAGACAGTAGTCAAATCTTACCAGGTCACGGTGGCATACTTGACCGTATCGATAGTTTAACTTCTGCTGCGCCCATTTTTGTCATGGGCCTCGTTTCACTAGGACATCTGTTTTGAGGAAAATTACTATACTGGGAGCGACTGGCACCATTGGTCTCAATACCCTTGATGTCATTAGACAACATCCAGATGAATTTGAAGTCATTGCGCTAACAGCGAATCAACAGATTGATCGTTTACAAGCCCTCTGTCTTCAATGGTCACCTCGTTATGCCGTGATGGCCGATCCACAGGCGGCCGAACAGTTGTCCCTGCGCTTACAAAAGAACCATTCTCCAGTGGAGGTTTTAAGCGGTACTGAGGGACTCAGTTTCGTAGCGAGTTTGCCTGAGGTGGATATGGTGATGGCAGCAATCGTTGGTAGCGCGGGTTTATTGCCCACTTTAGCCGCTGCAAAAGCGGGTAAACGCATCTTATTGGCTAATAAAGAAGCCTTGGTCATGTCAGGGCAATTGTTTATGGAAGCGGTACAGCAACAAGGTGCTGAACTCCTACCCATTGACAGTGAACATAATGCACTCTTTCAATGTTTGCCCGTCAACCGTTCAGAAATTCATCATTTCAGAACTTCAGAAGTTAAACCAGATGATTCTGCACCGTTAGCGCATACCTTGGCAGAAATGGGGGTTAGCCGTCTTTTGTTAACGGCATCAGGTGGCCCATTTCGCACAACCCCTATCGAACAATTGCATGAAGTCACCCCTTCACAGGCCTGTGCCCACCCAAATTGGAACATGGGGCGCAAAATCTCGGTAGATTCCGCCACGATGATGAATAAAGGATTGGAAATCATTGAGGCTTGTTGGTTATTTGCCGCTAGGCCAACACAAGTTGAAGTGGTGCTACACCCTCAAAGTATCATTCATTCGCTAGTAGAATATATTGATGGTTCGGTACTCGCGCAATTAGGCAATCCTGATATGCGTACCCCTATTGCTTATGCGTTAGGCTGGCCTAAACGCATTGCTTCAGGTGTTTCCCGTTTAAGTTTGATCGATATTGCTCGTTTGGATTTTGAAGCTGTTGATTTTGATCGTTTTCCAAGTTTAAAATTGGCTATTGAGGCGATGAACGCGGGTGGCACAACAACGACAATATTGAACGCCGCCAATGAAATTGCTGTAGAAGCCTTTTTGCAAGAGCGTTTGCGTTTTACCGCTATTCCTAAAGTCATTGAAACCACGTTATCCCGTTTAACAGGTAGAGTGGCTACTTCAATAGACACGATTCTTGAAGACGACACCCAAGCTCGTGAGTTAGCCCAAGAGGCCGTAAATCTTCATCAGTGAGGAAGCCTTGAAAATTGAGCATTCACTATACGCAAAAGTTTTTGCGCGCAAAAACTTTTGCGTATAACAACAAATTAACACTGGCAAACGCTTCCTTTCGGTTCGACGCAAAACTTTTTGCGCGTCAAAATTTTTGCATCGAACACACACAATTCACCTATATAAAAAATGTTACTTGTACAAACCTTATTGGCTTTTATCATTGTTATTGGCATTTTAGTGACTGTGCATGAATTTGGTCATTATTGGGTTGCACGGCGATTGGGTGTCAAAATCCTACGTTTTTCAATAGGCTTTGGGCAAGCTTTGTGGAAAAAAAACTTTGGCAAAGATAATTCTGAATTTGTGATTGCGGCCATTCCCTTGGGCGGCTATGTCAAAATGCTTGATGAGCGTGAAGGTGAAGTGCCACAAGATGAATTGCATCGGGCTTTTAATCGACAATCTCTAAAGGTGCGTACTGCCATTGTCTTCGCCGGCCCCTTATTTAACTTTTTATTCGCCATTATCGTTTATACCCTGATGTATATGGTGGGTATAACCGGCATGAAAGCCTTGGTAGGCGAGGTTACCCCCAACAGTTTGGCGGAGCAGGCAGGTTTTCAAACTGGCTATCAGATTATTGCCGTTAATGAACAACCGACTGCACGTTGGGACGGTGTCATACAAGCCACCTTGCAAGAATTACTTGATGATAATGAGTTCATTGTCTATTCTGTGCAAAATCCACAAGGCACTGAATATGATTTAACCTTGAATTTACAAGGGATGTCAATTGATGATATTGCAGAGGGACAATTTTTTGAAAAATTCGGTTTCAAACCCTTTCGCCCCTCTCCACCCGCTATCATTGGCAATATCATGCCCGATTCTGCCGCAGAACGTGCCGGATTGAAACCAGGTGATAAAATTATCGCCTTGGATGATCAAACGATTAGCGATTGGAATACTTGGGCCCAGTATGTTATTCAGCACCCCGAACAAGAAATAAGCGCCGTCATTGAACGAAATCATGAACGCTTCAATTTAACGCTGATACCCGATAATATTGAGGGAAAAGGGCGGATGGGGGTGTATAGCCCCAGAAGCTATACGATACCTGATGAGTACAGGGAAACAGTACGTTATGGTTTAGGTGATGCTTTTATACAAGGTACCGTAAAAACTTGGGATATCAGCGTCTTAACTTTGCGCGTCATGGTCAAAATGTTGACTTGGCAAATTTCTTATGAACATATCAGTGGCCCTATCAGTATCGCCCAGTTTGCGGGACAATCAGCCCAAATGGGATTTGATGTTTTTTTGTCGTTTTTAGGTTTAGTCAGTGTCAGCTTGGGTGTCATTAATCTGCTACCCATTCCTTTGCTTGATGGGGGTCATTTATTGATGTATTTGATAGAATGGATTAAAGGCAACCCCGTTACTGAAAAGACAGAATATTTTTTACAACGGATAGGCTTGGTATTGTTGCTCTGCTTAATGACATTGGCGATATTCAATGATTTAGAACGACTTCTCAGATAATCAATCTGAGCATGACATCACATCACATCAATACCGTTATTTGAGAAAGGATAGAATGCTGATGTTCGCCCGTAGGCAAACCGAGATGAAACGCTCTAATTTTGATTCGATGCTTAATGAAGTTGCATTTCGCAAACTCAAGCTTGCAAACTAAAATTTGCACTCCAACTCAAGTAAATAATTGATAACTGATATGAGATGGTTTATCGTTTTTAGCTTCATACTCTGGCAATCGGTTGCCTATGGCTTTGAAACATTTACAATAGAAGACATTCGTTTAGAAGGATTAAGGCGGATTTCCGCGGGAACGGTGTTCAATTATTTACCCGTGACGGTTGGTGAACGTTTTTCGACAGACGCAGCAAGTGTTACCATTTCGACTTTGTTTAAAACCGCTTTATTTAAAGACATACGTCTAGAACGGGAAGGCAATGTCTTAATAGTGGTCGTAGAAGAACGACCAGCCATTTCTAAAATTACTTTTGAAGGCAATAACGACCTTAAAACAGAGGATTTGACTCGGGTACTTAAAAATATGGGGTTTGCTCAAGGACGAGTCTTTAATCGTTCAATGCTTGAAAAAGTTGAATTATCCTTGCAACGCGAGTATCTCAATTTCGGCAAGTATTCGATGCGTCTCCAATCAACCGTTACGCCACTTAGCCGCAACCGCGTCGCAATACAATTCGACATTTCAGAAGGCCTGGTTACTAAAATCAAGCAAATAAACTTCGTCGGTAATCAAAAAACGAGCGATGACGATTTACTTGATGAAATGAAACAGAGTACAGGGGGATGGTTTTCATTCTGGAATAAAAATAATCAATATTCAGCCTTACAACTCGCTGCTGATTTGGAATCGCTACGTTCTTACTATCTTGATAGGGGTTATATCAATTTCAATATTGATTCGACGCAAGTTTCGATTACGCCAGATAAAAAAGATGTTTATATCACGATTAATCTTACAGAAGGCGAGAAATATACCGTCTCGACAATAAAATTAAGGGGTAATTTAATTGTATCTGAAGAAGACTTAATTGACAAACTCACCCTGAAAACGGGTCAAGTGTATTCGCGCAAAACAATCAGTAAAAGTCGGGAAGCGATTGTTGAACGGATTGGTGATGAAGGCTATTATTTTGCCAAGATCAATGCCATACCTGAAATCGATTCAAAGACTAAAACGGTGGCGATGAATTTTTTTATTGACCCCGGCAAACGGATTTATGTGCGACAGATAAATTTTAAGGGCAATACTAGAACCCGTGATGAAGTCTTACGCCGAGAAATGCGGCAAATGGAAGGAAGTTGGATCTCCACCAAAAATGTTAAACGTTCCTTGACTCGCCTAGAACGTTTAAATTATTTTGAGAATGTCACGATTGAAACACCCAGAGTGCCCAATACAACCGATCTGGTTGATATCAATTACAATGTCATAGAAAGGCCTTCAGGTAACTTGATGGCAGGTGTTGGTTACTCACAAACGGGTGGAATATTATTTAATACGAGCATTGTTCAAGATAATTTTTTAGGCTCAGGTAAACGTGTCGGACTGACTTTCAATAATAGTCAAATTAGTACCGTTTATCGTTTTTCTTATTTGAACCCTTATACCACCATAGATGGTGTCAGTCGGGGTTTTGACCTGTTTTACCGAACCACGGATGCCGAAGAAGCTAACTTAAGTCGCTACACCACAGATGTTTATGGTAGCAGTCTTAATTATGGCTTGCCCCTAAGCGAATTTAATCGTCTCTATGTTGGTGCCGCTTTTGACAAGACTGAACTCAATACAACGCGCTCAAGTGCTGATGAGGTATTTGGTTTTATTGATACCAATGGCAATCGTTATAATTCCTATCGCTTGAATACGAGGTTCCAATATGACACCCGTAATCGCGTTTTATTTCCTGATAGAGGCATGTTACACTCGTTATCGGCTGAAGTGGCGCTACCGTTTAGCGATCTGGATTATTATAAGCTGAGTTATCGTCAGCATTTTTTATATCCATTGGGAAAAGAGTATATCTTTTTACTTAAAGGTCAGGTTGCTTATGGCGATGGGTATGGTGAAGACGAAAACTTACCGTTTTTTGAGAATTATACCGCTGGTGGGCCACGCTCAGTTCGCGGTTTCCGGGCCAATACATTAGGGCCTTATGATTCTAACCGACTTCCCTGGGGCGGCAATTTAAAAGTGGTTGGAAACGCAGAAGTCATTTTGCCAATACCTTTTACCAAAAAAGTGCGTTCATTTAGACTCTCTACATTTCTGGATGCTGGAAATGTTTATGGCAACGACGATAAATTTGATACTGAACTAATACGTTACTCTACCGGTATTTCTGCGATTTGGTTATCCCCCTTAGGGGTATTAAGTTTTAGTTTAGCTAAACCGCTTAACCGGAAAGAAGGTGATCAACTTCAATTCTTTCAATTCACCATTGGTACAACATTTAATTGGTAATAAGTACAACGAGTACAAAGGATGAACGAGCGAAGCTCATTATCTATTTTTCTTGAAAATATTGCTTGTTTATTCTATTCGTTTTTTTCTGAGTCTAACGGATGAAAGTTGACATAGATGTTAATATCAGTAAAAATTCAAAACGGGCATGAGCCGAAGGGAAGCTACGCTAAATGTTCAATTTTAATTTTAGAGCTTTCTTCAAAAAGTAGTTCATTTGTTCAATAGTTATTTTGGCCTTTTGGGCAACTAATGCAGGATCGATCCAATGATCACACCACCCAGCCAACCTGGAACCTGGGGATTTTTTTAACACACAGCATTTCACAGAGTGTTATGATTGATAACGGATAACTGATGAAAATACGTCATTTTATTATTGTAGGTTTACTTTGCAATATGTTGTTCCCAGCCGCTGCCGTTGCGGAAATTAAAATTGGTTTCGTCAACGCCATCAAATTGATGGATCAAGCGCCACAATTTAAAAAAGCAATCAAAAGCTTAAATGCCGAATTTGCACCCAGACAACGAAGACTGATCAGTGCAGGGCAAGAATTAAAAGATCGGATGACTCGCTTCAATAAGGACGTTCAATTTATGAGCGAGGCTGAGGCCCAGAAACAGAGCAAGAAGATTAGGGAAAAGCAGCGTGAATTTCAACGTGACCAAGAGGCATTTCAAAAAGACTATAACATCCAGCACACTGAGGAACTTGATAAAATTCAAAGAGTCATTCGCACAGTGATTCAGGAGATTGTTAGTAGAAAGGGTTATGATTTGATTCTCAGCGAAGGGGTTGTCTGGGCAAGTCAAAGTATTGATATTACAGATCAAGTTTTGAACAAGCTGATCGAGATGGAATGGCAATAACTCAAAATAATGGAATGTATACGGATTTTCAAGGAAGAAAAAAGGTTTTAATTAGATGACAATAACCATAAGTCTCGCTGATTTAGCTACACAGATTGGGGCAAAATTAGAAGGTGCTTCAAAAACAGATTTGCCGATTATCGGTGTCGCCTCCTTAAAACAGGCGGGCAAACAGGAAATCAGTTTTTTTTCCAATCGTCTGTTTAAAAAAGAATTGTTGGAAACACAAGCCGCGGCCGTGATCATAGCCAACAAAAATAGGCAACTGTGTCAAGACGTGCCGAAACTGGTCATGGATAATCCCTATTTAGGTTATGCACGGGCAGCGGCCTTGTTCAATCCGCCAGTACGTCAACCCCCAGGCATACATCCCACCGCTTGGGTGAGTCCAGAGGCGCTTTTGGATGCCACTGTATCAGTCGCACCGCAAGCCGTCATCGAAGCGGATGTGAAAGTGGGTACTGAAGTCGAAATTGGCCCTGGTTGTGTGATTCAGCGCGGTGTCGAAATTGGCAATCAGTGCCGATTGCTAGCCAATGTCACCTTATGTACAGGCACAAAATTAGGGCAACGTGTCATCATCCATCCCGGTGCCGTTATTGGCGCTGATGGTTTTGGAAATGCCAACGATAACGGAAAATGGGTTAAAATTCCTCAACTTGGCGGTGTTAGCATTGGCAATGATGTGGAAATTGGAGCCAATACCACTATAGATAAAGGGACATTAGACGATACCGTAATTGGTAATGGTGTTAGACTAGATAATCAAATTCAAATTGGGCATAATGTCCAAGTGGGTGAACATACTGCGATGGCAGGATGTGTCGGTATTGCAGGTAGCACTTGCATTGGTAGCTATTGCTTGATTGGAGGCGGTGTTGGCATAGCCGGTCATCTTGAAATAGTGGATCATGTGCAAATCACCGGTGGCTCGTTAGTCATGCAATCTATTCGTGAACCTGGTGTCTATTCTTCTGGCACACCATTAGAACTTAACCAACGTTGGCATAGAAATTACCATCGACTCAAATCTCTTGATGACATGGCGCGACGTTTAAAAAAATTAGAACAAGCTGATAAAAAATGATAGAACAAGTCTCACCCTTCAAATTAAGGCGTGAATTATGAACCGCATAGATATCCATCAAATTTTTCAACACCTTCATCACCGTTATCCGTTTTTATTAATAGACCGAGTATTAGACTACACTAAAGGTGAATCCTTGGTTGCAATAAAAAACGTGACTTATAATGAACCCTTTTTTCAAGGCCACTTTCCACATCGGCCTATTATGCCTGGCGTTTTGATTATTGAAGCCATGGCGCAAGCGACAGGTATTTTAGCCTTTAAAACAGTGGATGAACCGCCTGATGATAATTCATTGTATTATCTCGTTGGCGTGGATAAAGCCCGCTTTAAACAACCCGTGGAACCAGGCGATCAATTGTTGATTGAAGTCAAATTGCTACGCATTACCCGTGGCATGTGGAAATATGCCGCAACCACTAAAGTAGATAATAAGTTGGTTGCCAGCGCTGAATTGATGTGTATGAAAAGAGATATTGCTGAAACAGCAGATGATAAAATTGCACCCCCTCAAATAGATGATAAAGTCGCTGAAACCACTCAAATAGATGAGACAGTGGTTATCAGTTCTGATGAATCAGTGCGTGAAAAGAGATAGCCTAACTTGATAGATGCACACGCCTTAATCGATCCCACTGCCGATATAGATAGCGATGTCGAAGTAGGGCCTTATTCCATCATTGGTGCCAAAGTCCAAATTGCCTCTGGCTCTTGGATAGGCCCACATGTGGTTATTAAAGGCCCGACACAAATTGGGCACGATAATAAAATCTACCAATTTGCTTCGATAGGTGAGGTTCCTCAGGATAAAAAATATAAAGGGGAACCACAAACCCGTTTGGAAATCGGTGATCGCAATGAAATCCGCGAATATTGCACGGTGAACCGAGGTACCGTGCAAGGTGGCGGTGCCACGCGCATTGGAAATGATAACTGGATTATGGCTTATTGCCATATTGCCCATGATTGCGATGTGGGTAATCAAACCATATTTGCCAATAATACATCCTTGGCAGGCCATGTGCGGATTGAAGATTACGTTATTTTAGGTGGCTTTACGTTAGTTCATCAGTTTTGTGCGATGGGTATGCATAGTTTTTCAGGTGCAAACACGCTTATTTTCAAAGATGTTCCTCCATTTGTAACCGTCTGGGGAAACCGTGCCGAAGCTTACGGCATTAACAAAGAAGGTTTAAAGCGTAGAGGGTTTAGTAGCGAAACCATAAGAGCCTTGCACCAAGCATATAAAATCATTTACAAACAAAACCTGACGACAGAACAAGCCATTGAAACTCTTAAAGAACTCAGTGAAAAACACCCAGAAGTTCGCCAATTAGTGACTTTTTTACAACAATCCAAACGCGGCATTGTGCGATAGTAAAGGAATTGGGAAATTTCAGAAAGGGTGAACACACCGGTTAGCGGTTCAAGGGCGAACACACAGGTTCGCCCCTACATATTTCAGGGCGAACACGCAGGTTCGCCCCTACATCAGGGCTCAAAAAAATGCGTATAGGCATCATTGCTGGTGAACTCTCAGGAGACATATTAGGTGCTGGACTCATTCACGCACTACGCACCGAGCATCCCGATATCATCATAGAAGGCTTATGCGGGCCCCAAATGATTCAAGCCGGATGCCTGAGCCACTATCCCTTAGAAACACTTTCAGTCATGGGCCTAGTCGAAGTCCTGAAACACTATCCCCAACTCAAAAAATGTCGTACTCATTTGCGCGACCACTTTCTACAACACCCGCCCGATGTCTTCATTGGCATTGACGCGCCCGATTTTAATCTTGGTTTAGAACACGCCCTTAAAGCGGCCGGAATACCTACCATACATTACGTCAGTCCCTCAGTTTGGGCTTGGCGGCAATACCGCTTGCGTAAAATCGCTGCCGCTTGTGATTTAATGCTCACCCTATTTCCATTTGAAGCCGATTATTACCAACAGCACAACATCCCAGTACGCTTTGTCGGCCATCCCTTAGCAGATGACATCCCTTTACAAACGGATCAAATCGCCGCCAGAACGCATTTAGGCCTACCCCTTCAAGGTATCTTGATCGCATTACTCCCCGGCAGTCGGTATCAAGAAGTCCATCAACTGGGCAAACCATTTCTACAAACCGCGCAATGGTTATTGACACAGCGGCCCGATTTACACTTTATAGTACCCATCGCCAACGCCCATTTAAAAACCCAGTTCAATCAACAAATCGCCGAAGTCGCTCCAGACTTACCCCTAACCCTATTAGACGGCCAATCACAGCAAGCGATGGCAGCAGCCGATATCATCTTAATGGCATCCGGCACCGCCACCTTAGAAGCCATGTTACTCAAACGACCCATGGTAGTCGCCTATCGATTAGCACAACTCACCTACTGGATCGCAAAACATCTCGTCCACATACCCCACTTCTCCCTCCCCAACCTCCTAGCCCAAGAAAAAATAGTGCCTGAATTTTTACAACACCAAGTGACACCCGAAAACTTAGGCACAGCGATATTACATTGGCTAGACAATCCCAACCAAATCAAAACAGTACAAAACCATTTCACCGCATTGCATCACAGCTTACAAAGGCAAGCCAACCAACAAGCCGCAGAAGCCGTGTTATCACTCATAAATCGGAGTAAATCCTTTAAAATCAATTCATTAGGCAACTAAAAAAAATGAAGACTATTGTTTATTAATAATATTTAACAACACTTGTCATTTCATTTTATGAAATCAATAACTTGCAGATGACTTTGACGAGGCCCTGTTTTCGTTCTCCTTTCATAGACAATCCTTGTCATTATGATTTAACTGTTTTCTAATTCTTCCCAACGCGCATACGCGGTTTGTAAGGCCGCTTCATGGTTTTTGAGATGCGCTAAGGTTTGATTAATCTGTTCGGCTTCGCTTTGATAAAATTGGGGTTCGCTGATTTGGTTTTGTAAGGCGCTTAATTCATTTTCTAGCTTTTCAATCTGTTCTGGTAATGCGGCTAGTTCCCGTTGTTCGTGATAACTTATTTTGCGTGTTTTGGGTTGAGTTTGACTGGGTTTGGGAACTGGGGCCGATTTTTTTTTGGCGGCCGGTTTCGATGGCGCGGGCCTTTGTCTTAGCCAGTCTTCATAACCCCCTACATATTCTTTGACTTGTCCGTTGCCTTCAAAAACTAAGGTTGAGGTGACGACATTATCTAAAAAACGGCGATCATGGCTCACAAGCAATAAGGTGCCGTGATACTGGGCTAATAGTTCTTCTAGTAATTCTAACGATTCGACATCTAAATCATTGGTGGGTTCGTCTAGTACGAGAACATTGGCGGGTTTGCTAAATAAACACGCTAACAGTAGCCGATTGCGTTCGCCGCCTGAGAGGGATTTGATCGGGGAGCGGGCCCGGGCCGGGGCAAATAGAAAATCGCTTAAATACGACATGACATGCTTTTGTTGTCCATTTATCGTGAGCGTTTCTCGCCCTTGGGCTACCGCATCGACGACGGTTTCTTCAGGATCAAGCTGGGTACGCAGTTGATCAAAA
>JAYQWI020000772.1:0-3824 GCA_035871815.2 Candidatus Parabeggiatoa communis | reverse complement strand
GACCTACGCCACTTTGAACTGATCCAATACCTAAATCAAAAGTATCTCCATTCTGGAAGTTGTTACCAATACCAAAAACGAAAATCTTGGGTATTAAATTGAAGGTTACTGTAACTGTTTTATCAGCATCCATTGTGATTTCACAAATCATTTCGCCAGTAGTACAACTAGGTTCAGACCATTCAACTGAAGTATATTCATGTGTGGATTCAGCAACCAAAGTGACTGTTGAATTTTGGTCGTAAGGATCTGAACAATCATCACCACAATTAATACCGTTATCCTCTTCTAAGGTTATAGTGCCTTCACCAGTTCCGATTTTATTCACTGTCAAATCAAAAGTAGGAGTGTCACCAGTTCCACCAAGTGGTACGTCAAATGGAGAATTAGGTGCATTGGAAGGAATACTCAACATTGTATTCTTTGTACCAACTGATTTAGGCAAAAACGCCACATTAATTGTACAAGCATTATCCGGAACTATCGTTTGGTTAGAACAAGTATCACTTTGCAACGTAAAATCTGTAGAATTGGTTAACGTTACTGTGCCTATTTGAAGATGACCCAAACCAGTGTTCGAGATATTTAGACTTTGTTTTGTTGAAGAACTACCTGCTTCCACATTCTTAAAATTAATGGAAGTTATATTGGCTGAAACTTCAGGCATACGGACTCCTGAACCATACATATACAACGACAAACTTGGTTTGGCCGGATCGTTTGAAAGAATAGACAATGAAAAGGCTTTAGAACTTCCCGGCGATTGCGGCGAAAAATCTACTTCAATGACACAAGTGTTATCGGAGGTTACTATCTGATTCGAGCAAGTATCATTTTGAACAATGAAGTCTAGTGAATTCATCATTGTCATGGTTCCTATGCTCAGTTCGCCCGTACCAGTATTTGAGACGGTAAAGGTTTTTGTTACAGAAGAACCAATACCTACGTTTCCAAAGTTGTGAAAGGTGGGCGTTACTGATATTTTGGGAATAGAACTTACCGCCGCTTGGTTTACAGTAATAACTTGAGAGCCATTTTTTGCTCCCGGTGCAACGACTGTAATTGTCCCGGTTCTTTCTTCACCAGAATTGACATCATAACGAACTGTGATTGTGCCGTTGTTTTCCCCATAATCACCACTTTCAATTGTCAGCCATGAGTCATCAGCTTCGGCTACCCAACCCATTGGGCCTGTACCAGTACCAGTATTCGCAACATCAAAGGTGATTGTACCGCTTGTTCCATCAACATCATGGGAAGTTTGGCTCACGGATAACGTAGTATCCGGTGATGACTTCACTAGTCGGATTGTTGGATTGTAAGTACAAGAGTTTTCGTCAGTTACTTCACAATCAGGATTATTAGGCTCACCTACCCATAATTTTTCAACTCCTGAGAATGCAAAACAACCAGTAGTTGCTGGATCACCAGTTGGAAATGTTGCCATACCAAGTTTAACAAATATTTCCATAGCCAGTTTATTGGCGAGTACTGTATTGTTTGAACCAACAGGAAGAATACCCGGAGCATCAAGATTCTCATAAAAAATACCATCTTCCGTTTCTATTTTCCATGAATAGTTTACTCCTGTAGATTTATCTTGAATACAAAAGTTAGTACCAGTCTTTATAGCTTTAGGGGGACAGAAGCCAAAATCCTTGTCCTCAATAAAAATATATGGTTCCATAGTAACATCATATAAATTTGGTGATGTAGGAATACTTTGTTTAAGCATTGTATCCTTTTTTACATCAATGATATCCAAATAATATTGTCCATCAAAGTAGTAATCTTGAAATGTATACCTACCGTCTTCATCCGTATACTCAATAAACCGCATCTCTGGATTATCTTTTTCCCAGAAAACCACTTCCCAGCTGGGTAAATCAGAATTATCATTGTCCACACCATCGCAATTAATGTCATTCCAAACTTTACCAGTAATGGAAGCAGGCAACCGAATACCAAAATCAAGGGTTGTAAGCTTTTGACCAGCATTTAGGTTAATGTCGTAGTATGGAGTTTGAGGTTTTGTGATTCTTGTGCCAGTAGCAGTACCTGTTATACCGATTATATACCGTCCAGGGGTTAAATCTGGGATTGCATAATTACCATTTGCGTCTGTTTGGGTAGTAAGTATGCCACTGGTAGAGTTAGCATATTGCACGGTGATACCTTGTAAGGATGGTTCACCTGTGTTTTTTTCGCCAAGAGTGAGGTGGTCGTGCCAAATATTACCTCCAATTAGGGTTTTTCCACATGTTCCAGCACTACCAGCATCATAGGTAGCTTTGACTTCCTCTGGAGTTAATATGCGGTCAAAGATTTGTAGTTCATCCACACTACTGCCAAAATTATCAGCAATAGTAAGATGAGGAGTTGAATAAGTTCCACATTGATTATTCCCAAACTCATCTGTAAAGTTGTTAGTTCCACATTGTTGGCCATTTATGTAGAAAATTCTTTTTCCACTTGTATTAACAGTTAAAGCAATATGATTCCATTCATCTGTGCCATCACATTCTTCAGGGAGTACATAACATAACCAATTGTCACAAAACGTTATACCTCCACCATCATTTCTAAAGCCTATTGACCATCCACAGCCACCCTGAGATTGTACTGTATCAAGCCGTTTATAGTTAATAAGATATATTTCATTACCATCAACCCAAAAGTCTATTGAAAAATCACCTCTTTTATAATAAAGGGCATCAGCAGGAAGATTATCAATTGCCACATGTTGGTCACTAGAGAAAGATAACGCACCATCAACTTTACCAGTCACAGATACGGGACTATTTTCAAGTACACCATCATATCCACCAACAATATCATGTGCAGTGGTACCAGAAGTTTCATCAAAGGGATACCATGCGATCATGTCTGGTGGGGAAGCGGTACATGAAATTTGAGTAGCTGCCCAATCGGGGTCTTTGGCTGTGGCACTACCAGCGGTTTCACCTGTTAGTTGGTTATATCCAAGCCTTGTGTTACCTATGCCAGTATCAATCAATGCTGTTAAATTACTTAAATCTGGTATAATTCCTGTTAGTTGGTTGTAAGACAAGTCAAGACCCATCAAATTAACCAGATTGCTTAATTTAGTTGGAATTGTTCCCGTCAGTTGGTTATAAGATAAATCAAGTACTGTTAAATTAACCAAATTGCCTAATTCAGTGGGAATAGTTCCAGTCAGTTGATTTTCAGTTAACCAAAGGATTTCAACATTACCACCACCACTACTACACGTCACCCCATACCAACTACAAGGTGTATTCGTCACATTCCAATCCGTGTTGATAGTCCAATTAGCCCCGTCTGTGCTGTCGTACAGAGCAACCAAAGCCTCACATTCAGCTTGAGGGATTTCAGTTACCGCAGTGCAGTCTGTCTCTGCCCAAGCACCACGCCCCATCATACCCACGACAAGAGCAACAAACACAACCCCCCGCCAAGCAGAGAATTTCAGGGAACTAGCCCCCACAGTAGATAGCACCGGCACATCCGGCGATAGGGTAACAGATAACCACCGCGTCACCGGTAGTAATCGGCTTATCCCGGCAAAGATAGCGAGTATGCCCGCCAGCAACCATTGCCCAAGTCTCAATCCACTTGTGCAACCAGAGGAAAAATCCTCCATTCGTCGTACCCAATCGGTACGTTTGTATCGAGTTGACATGATTATAATGTCTCCGTTGATGTGTTTAAGTGTGATTAAAATACACTTGCCCTTGCTACACCTAAACTTAAAACAAGGGGAAGTTTTCAGTTTTCAGTTATCAGTTATCAGTTATCAATTAAACTGTGATTTAATCTCATCA
>JAYQWI020000771.1:0-2204 GCA_035871815.2 Candidatus Parabeggiatoa communis | reverse complement strand
GGATAGCTTGTTGACGCATAAAATCAAATTCGTTTCGTAAGATGTTATGAATCCCTTTACCAAAAACATTGGCTAAACCTTCAGTTTGCCCTTCTACAATAAATAAGACATTACGGATCATCTAGGCCACCCCCCTAATTCGGGATGCCCTGAACGAAACAGTTTGCCTAACTTATAATGCACTAACCACTCTTCTAATGCTTCAGCGTCTAATCGTTCAAAAGTCGCTTTGCCGACTTCATTCAAAGCACACACCACGACTTTGTCTGCTTGATCTGTCAATTCATCTAACAAAATGGATGAATGCGTGCTGATAATGACTTGAGTCTGTTCAGCCGCTTCCGTAATCAGGGTAGCCAAAATAGGCAACCAGGCAGGGTGAATACCCAATTCTGGTTCATCAATACACACTAAAGCGGGTGGGTTAGGGTGAGCCAATACCGCAATCCAACACAACATCCGAATGGTACCATCAGAAACTTGATCTAATTTCAAGGGTTTGGTAGGCCTATCAAATTGCCAACTGAGTTCAAAATGCTGTGAATCTATCAACGGAAACTTGAGTAAACGATGCCCAGTATAAAGACTTCGCAAAATCCGATCTAAGTTTCCTCCAAAATCGCCTTCTTCACTCTGAATCAAATTGTACAACACCATTTTTAAATTGCGCCCATCTGGTGATAGGAGTTGTTGTAAAGCATCAATTTCTTTCGCTTCATGCTTAATCGCACGAATATTCATCTCATTCGCATTATAAAAACACCATGACAAGGCGTGTTCACGAACCGATTCCAGTACAGGATAAAGTTGTGAACTACTGAGCGAACCCAAAGCCAATTTTTGCGGACTTTTTAAGTTTTCTGGCATTGTTTGTAATCCATTAGCCCTTTCCCAAGGCCTTGCCATGCCTTCCCCATATTTAAAATCCAAATAAGCATCGAGCATCAGAGAAGAATCAAGGCCTGTTTCATCAAGTCTTTCTTGATTAACGGAAAATCGGCCATAACTATCACCCTCTATAATAAGATGATATTTCAAATCGCCTTGAGTCAGCAGAGCATTGCCACTCAATTCCCACATTAATTCCATTTCTGAAGGCAATGCCCTATCCAGATCAATCACTGAAGTTAAGCCTCGTCGTTTTTTAAAGGTTTCTACTAAACCGCCAGACAATGCATCTGGCAAAAATTCAATCATTTCTAAGAGATTACTTTTACCCGCGCCATTAGCCCCAATCAAGATATTCAAATTATCCCATTCAAAAGGCACAACCATTTCCAAATTGCGATAACCTTTTGCTTGTATGGTTTTCAATCGAGTTTTTCTTGTCATAAAATGATTTCCATTATCCAAAATTGTCGTAGCGAACTAATCAGCGTAAATCATAACAATCAGTGCAATCAGCGTTCTATTAATTTGCGTGAAATTACAAAAAATCATTCATACCTCAAAAATAGTTTTAAATCATAGACTTATTCTCTGTGGCTCTCTGTGCCCCTCTGTGAACGCCGTAAAGAAAAAAAACGTTCGATTAGCGCCTTTAGCGTCTTTAGCGACTTTAGCGTCAAAGCGCGTTTATTGTTTTAATTTAACGCAAGAGGCGCAAGAGACGCAAGAGGCGCAAAGATTGATAGCGTCTTTAGCGTCTTTAGCGTCTTTAGCGTTTTAATTTGACGGCTCTCACCAAAATCATAAACCCCGAAAATACCCCAAAAAAAATCGTGCAAGGGGGACACCCCCTTGCAACCCCCGTCAAAGTCCTCAAAGCACCAAAGCACCAAAGTATCATTCTCCGCCTCGCAACGGCCAGACGTAGTTGGTGAGAGTCTTGTCGTCGTAGTACACGTCGCCGCAGCCGAAGGACATGCCCCACGCGAGACTCGTGCCGGGAGCAAACGGCGCAGACGACCAATAGCAGTTCGACTGTACGCCCGAGAACGCATCACCTTCCTTCCAAGGGCCTGTACCAGCCGCATTGGAGATCGCAAGTCCATGTTTGTCCCACGAACCATATTTCTTATCAATCATCGCCTTCAACTCATCCTTGGTAGGCAAACGCCACATGCCAGCCCTTGAGCCATCACGAAGTCCACATTGTCCATGAGCCAGATTCGCGGCACTTTGCATGGCGGTTTTCCAATTTTGTTCACCAAAACAATTGGCCTTTTTCAGCCAGATCAATCCACTCCGATTATCGGTGACGG
>JAYQWI020000770.1:0-5177 GCA_035871815.2 Candidatus Parabeggiatoa communis | reverse complement strand
AAGAATTGATCAATTTCTATCACAAGTTCTTTTAGTTTAACAATGCGATTTTTAAGAGCAATATAAATATTAGCATAATCAAGACATTCAATTGTTCTTTCTCTATGAACACGTTTTTTACTGTAGGATTTACCTACCATTGGATATAGTTTTTTCAAGTCTTCAGCAGGTTTAGGTCTTAAAGTTAAATCATCGGTATAAGGATGAAATTCAAGCTGATCAATTTCGGAAAGAATTTTGGTTTTTGTCAATTTTTCATCAATGCAAGCATAGTGATTGGTTTCAGCTAAAAACCAAGTTTCAATTTCCATTACCGCGATCCCAATATGGGTTGCTAAAGGAAAACAATACTTTTCAATCAATTTGGAAGCTAATTCTAGCTTTGGCAAATCAGCTAAACTCATTTCCTTACCATTTTGTTCACCGCGTAAATCTCTTAATCCAACAATTTTATCGAAACCTTGTGCTTTAAGTGTTGGCAATTTTCTTTTAATGTCATGATTAACCTGATTATCTGTGCCACTAACGTAAATAAGAGCATAATACTTTTCATCAGTTATAGAAGATTTTGCTAACAGTACATAGGTTCGTGGGTATTTTTTACCACCAAAACATTTGTAAGAATCTATGGATATCTTTTTTTGTCCAATCACTTCTTTTAGAAATTGGCTAACAAATTCACATTCTGTTTCTCCTTCAACAAAAATGGCTATTTTCTTCATTAGATAACGTCTTTTACATAATCGTCAAAACCATGAATAAAAAATTCAGAAGCATAAAAATCAAAATTGTTTAATCCAGTGAATACAAAATCATCAAAAGTTTGCTTTGCGTTTTTGTAATTGTAAAAAATGGATTTGTTTTCGAGTCGTCGAATCACAGACCAATATTCCAATGGTACCTTATCCATAACAAACTGATCATTCGTTGTCATGATGACTTGCACAGAAGAACCTTTAACCTTCTCAATGATTAATTCAATTAAGGCTTTTGATCTTTCATAATCTAAACCTTCACCAATATCATCAATCAGGATGCCGCTTGGAATTTGATCTAAAAGGGAATAATTCACTTGAATTAATAATGATAAAGCTCTAAACATGCCTTGTGACATCTCCATTTGATCAGTGAACTCTTTTAATTCTGTTTCTTGAACACTTAAACCAAAACCGAATGGTAAACGTTTCAAGGAATTGACAGTGATTTTATCAAGAGGATAACCAAGCCTATTCATATCATTGATAACCGAGTCAATGAATTGATTATGAAAACGCTTCTCTCCTTTTACAAAAATGCTGATAACGTCATTCCCATCTTTTAAATCAACCTCATCATCTTCCTTTATTATATTAATATCTTTAATCGCGACATTTTTACCCAGTTTATCACCAAATTTATAGTGACTGATATTTTTTCCCCATAGATAAAGGTTTTCAAAAAAGGGGTGTTGTTTGGAATTTCGTCTTGATAAGGCTAATGAATCCCCATCAGTCTCGAATGAGAGTTCTTGGCCAATTTCCTCGAAAAATAATTTACCTTCGAGACGATTCAACTTCTCCTCCTCATTAATTTTGAGCATTTCTTGAATGACTCGACCGTTTTTAAAATCCAAAAAATATTCGATTTTATCATTTCCATCTTCAAACATGAGTTCATAAGTGGAAGTATCATAAATGAGCTGTGAAAGCTTATCGCCAGCTAATAAATCAGCTATTTCACGGATAATTTGTATTGTTTTCGTTTTTCCAGAAGCATTTCTGCCCACAATCAAATTAATTTGATTGAAATCCAACCATTCATTATCAATTGGATTACCTCTAATAGTCCATTCGTTTTTCTCAGCTTTATTTCTACAATATTTAATGGCTTTCAAAATCATTTTAGTTTTCCGATTCATTTAGGTTAAAAACAGATTCTAATTATAACGTATTTTGGGGAGCGCGTGTTCGCCCTTTCAAATAATGGAAAAACACTCTTATTTATGAGCTTTTTTTCTTATTAAATAGATAAGCCATTTTTTTGCACTGGCGATTTAAATACCAGCCATCCCAAAATCGGTTACAATGATTATTGGGCGAACACGCAGGTTCGCCCCTACAGCCCCTAAATACGTGTTGTTTTGTAGGGGCATACCTGCGTGTCTGCCCGTCTGCGTGTCTGCCCTATCTATAACAAGGATAAAAAATGATTAGATTACTTGTGCTTCTAACCCTTTCCATATTGCTTTCCTCATGTGACTTGAGGCGCATCCCATTGCCAGGTTCCGTTGTTCACCCTTTAAATGAAAACCACCTGAAACAACTTAAAAAGACTAAGGTTTGTCCTAACTGTTCGTTGGATCGTGCCAACTTAAGCCGGGAAAACCTTGAAGGTGCTAATCTTGAGCAGTGTTCCTGCACCTATGCTAACTTCAAACGCGCTCATTTACAGAACGCGAATCTAAAAAATAGCAGCTTGTGGAATTCTGATTTTAGGGGCGCGAACTTAAATGGCGCTAACCTTGAAAAAGCGCATCTGGCTAGGGTGACTTTGGAAGAGGCCACTCTTCAGGGGGCTAATCTCACTGGCGCTTATCTGGTGGGTGTTGAACTGGAAGGGGCAAATTTGAAAAATGCCATTCTCAAAGACGCTTTCCTGAGTCTGGAGGCATTCAAAAAAGGATACCTCACAGGGGCCAAGCTTGAAGGCGCTAAGTTTGTGACCAAAAGAGATGCGTCTGGTGAGGTTCAGGACTATATTTATCGGAATGGTGCCCTTCAGTTACAACCCAAAACCCATTCCGCCACCCCACCCAGCTTGGGGAAATAGAAATCGTCAGCCGTTAGAAAAGGGGCAGCAAGCGTATGGCGCATTCTTTGTCCCTTAAAGCTTCATTCACTAAAATTATTGAATACCACCCCCGGAATAAATGCCCGCTTTGATTGCCTATTAACCTCAAAGAATGACCCCTTATGCCAAACATCCTTTTGACTCTATTTCAATAGGATGCCCGTTTTTTAGACGGCTTTCTGCTATTTCTACATCTTGATCTGATTCCGAGATTAAATCTAAAGTCTCAAAATAACCCACTACTTCTTGAGAATATCTATCCTCACTCGATGCTTACTGATAACCTATACCTCTCATATTTTTTGAACACTGTCATATTATGAACAATTGTCACCCATAATTAAAAGCAATGAGAAATCATGATCTTAAAAAACGTGATCTTCTTGAATAAGCTTTAGAGGCAAACAACTGAAATCAGGGCTTTTGCCTAAAAGGATCCGTCTTTAAGTCAAATTACCTTTGCTAATCAAAAGATTAAATGCCATTTTGACAAGGTTTATGATTGGCCGTTTTTTTGCTACATTACAAAACATCGTAAAATAAATGGCACTCATTAAAGGAAGCAATTTATGTCTCTTAAAATCATAACGCTTATCACCCTGATCATTTTCTCACTTTCCGCTTGTAGTACTTCTCCTTATACTCAGGAACAACAAGGGGCGGCTGGTGGGGCCGGCGTTGGTGCGCTTGTTGGCTGGTTGTTTTGCCAAAATATTGATAATCAAAAACTGAAGGTGTTTTGCATCGCCACTTTTGCTGGATTGGGGGCGATGGTGGGGGGGCAATTGGTAATCAGATGGATGAATCGGATCAACAAGAAGTTATGACGGCCTTGCAAACCTTGCCTGATAATGAAAAACATCGCTGGACAAATTCAAGAACAGGTACCGAATTTACTATACAACCGATTTCAACTCATGAAACGAATGACAAGATTTGTCGTGAATATGACATTTGGATGACGCAACAGGGTAATACACAACAACAGAATGAGAGACAGTGTCTTGATCTTCAATGAGAACGGTTTACGGCACATATACCCAAATTGAGTTTGCGATAATGGAGTACAAACTTTAGTTTGCGAGTTTCACTATAAAAAGGAGAATGAACAATATGAATATCCAATCAATGAGTTTGTTCGTATTGATTGTGAGTGTGTTCGGTTGTGTTGGTTTACAGACGAAAGTGGATACCAAAACGGGCAGATTAATGGATGATGTCAATTTTTTGCTTGAAGAGAAGTTGCTTGATGGTGAAATTGCAACTTGGCGGGATGAGCCTCAGCTTGAACGCAATTTAGCCGTCTTTTTGACGTTTTCTGAAAACGACAAATTATGTCGCGATTATTATACGTTCATCGTGGAAAATGAACGTGAAAAAAAACCGGTATTTGGTACCAGTTGTCGTCTTTCTAAAAGACGCTGGCAGCCCGTTAATTGGTCATTTCGCGATGCGAATCAAGCACCTGCGCGTAAACGGTTTGATTTTTTTAAAGAAGTGAACCGTAATGCAGCTGAACCGGTGTATGTTTCAGATTACCGATTACCCTCGATTTTGTTAAAGTCGGTTCAAAAGGCTGAAACAAAACATGAGTTGCCTTTGCGGGAAATGATTAATAAGGCTTCCAAAAAAGAAGCATTGAATCCGGTTTTAATCCATTCGGTGATTAAACAGGAATCCAATTATAATCCCAAAGTCTGTTCTCATGTTGGGGCTTGTGGATTAATGCAGTTAATGCCGCTGACGGCTAAAGAAGTGGGTGTCAATGATCCTTTTAATCCGTCTCAAAATTTGATGGGGGGTACACGTTATTTACGCAAAATGCTCAATCGAAGGGGAATTAAGGGGAATATTCCTTTGGCATTAGCCGCGTATAATGCAGGGTATGGCAATGTGAAAAAATATGGGTATCAAGTGCCGCCTTTTAAAGAAACCCAGAATTATGTTAAGAAGATTATGGGGTATTTTAAATCTCAGTGAACAATTATCAATGAACAGTTGAAGTTCAGTTCAGAAACTTGTTATAATTAATAAATTATTCTAAAGGTAAAGTTTACCTACTGAACTTTAATTTAACGGATAACATTTTATTGATAACTGATAACTGAAGAGGATAAAAGGTAGATTGTTATGAAACGACTTTGCTGCTTTATCAGCATGGTGCTTTTATTATTGGGGCATAATGTAATAGCAGAAATTGACTTGCTTAATCTTTCTGCTTACCCAGTGGGTACGGTTTTGCCTTATGGTGAAAATGTGATAGTTGCTCAAGATGAAGAAACGGGCAGCAAGTGGGTAACTGCTGAAGGCGAAGAGCAAGGATATTTAAGATATCCGGTTAGTCTATC
>JAYQWI020000769.1:0-3164 GCA_035871815.2 Candidatus Parabeggiatoa communis | reverse complement strand
AGACAAATTATGGAATGATTTCATTGTGTTTATGTGTGGTAGCATTATTGACCAGTTGATGAATACGCCAGATTAACTCTTCTTGTTGGAACTCTTCTTTTTTAAAGATAGTCTCTACATGCGGATTTAAACGCGCTTGTTCTTCAGCCGAAAGATTTCTTGATGTGAGTACGATGATCGGGATAGAACGCCATTGCTCGTTATTTTGCAAATGTTCAAGCAATTCAAATCCATCCATGATTGGCATATTCAAATCAACTATAATTAAAGCAGGTTTCTTATGTTCTAGCTGGGTAAGAGCTACTTGTCCATTTTCGGCTGATAAAATTTGTAATCCTTTGTCTTCTAAGAATATCCTCAGAAATTCGCGCTGCACTTCATCATCCTCAACCACCATAACAACATCACCGGCATGTTCACCAATATGATGCCTTTTTAACATAAAAGGCAATTGACTATGTAGTAGGGTTTTGTCAAGGCAGTCTGTCGCACCTTTGGCATAACCTTCCGATTTATTGATATTGAGTGACATCATAATCACAGGTATGGCTGCCAACTTTGAGTCGTTTTTGAGTTTGGAGAGAATCTGCCAACCATCTTGTTCTGGCATATTGATATCAAGAAGAATGCAATCGGGATGGAGTTTGTGGGCCAGTTCAAAACATTTGTTACCCTCTTCGGCAATGGCGACAGCATAACCCAGTTGACCTAATTTTTTTTGAAATAAGTCACAAATAATCATATCATCATCAATGATGAGGATAATGCCTTCTCCCTTTGATAAAGTCTCTGATTCTGTTTCATTTTCTGATGGTATGTCCGGTATAATTTTGGTCTTTACGGGTAAAGAAAGTACAAAAGTACTACCGTCTCCAAATTCGCTTTCGACCCAAAGCGTACCGCCAACCATTTGGGCGAATTTTTGGGTAATAGCAAGGCCTAAGCCGGTTCCACCATAACGACGAGTCATCGAAGAATCACCTTGCATAAAGGGTTTAAACAGTTTTTTCTGTTGTTCAATTGTCATCCCAATGCCATTGTCAATCACACAAAAAGTCACCCATTCGCCATCACGTTTAACTTCTAAGCGAATCTCGCCATTTTCGGTAAATTTCGCCGAATTGCTGATGAGATTTAACAACATTTGGCGCAATTTCGTGAGATCGGTATAAAGAAAGCCTAAATGCTCATCAAAGACGACGGTTAAAGTGTTATACTTCTTTTCAAGCAAAGGTTGAATTGTAGAGATGACTTCATTAAGCACGCTATGAAGATCAAACGTTTCCAAAAACAAATCCATTTTACCGGCTTCAATTTTAGACAAATCAAGTACATCGTTAATCAGTCCCAGTAAATGCTTACCCGCGCCCTGAATTTTTTGTAAATCCGGCGTAAAATCCTCACTTTGATCTAAATCTTCTGCGGTTTCCTGTAACATTTCGCTATAACCAATGATAGCATTTAAGGGAGTACGCAATTCATGGCTCATATTGGCTAAAAAATGACTTTTCGCTTGGTTGGCCACTTCAGCTTGTTGACGGGCGTTTTCAGCATCTATACGCGCTTGTTCAGCAACGTCTAACATCTGTAATGTTTTTTGGTTAGCTTCTTTCAGATCGAGATAGAGCTGTAAATTTTCCAATGCGCTGGCGCATTGCTGGGTCATAATATGAATGAGGTCTAAATCGGCCTGACTCAGGTGTCGCGCATTTTCTAAGTAAACAAAGCCTATCGACTTTTGATTGATTTGAATCGGAATTAAAAGTGCATCTGGTGGTAATGCTTGGTTTTTGGTTTCATCCAAAATCTGTTCTAAACAAATTTGACGAACCCTCTCGATTTCCTCTGACTCCTCATTTGCCTGTGTAAAACGACCCGTACCCGATTGAACCGTGACTTGATGCTGCTTGTCAGCAGTGATCACAAGGCCACTATTAACAGTCGAAATCAGACTATTTTCACCTAAATTGCATAAACCAATCAGTTGGCTCAGCACGCCATTGAAAAATTGATTTAGAGATTGGGCGTGGTGAAACTCTGGCAAGGCTTCCAAAATTCTTCTTAATGCTTTGCGGTTAGAATCAAGCGTAGCAAGGTCCCGGTAAGATTTTATGGCAACGCGCATGGTGGTATAGAGCTTGTCGGCCCTCAACTCAGTTTTGCTTTTGTAATCATCAATATCATAGCGTTCAATCACTTCTCTTTCTGGGGCCATGCCGGGTTGACCGGTACGGATAATTAGCCTGATCAGAGCGTATTTCAGTTGATTGCGAATGAAATCAACTAATTGCAAGCCGGCATCATCTGTTTCCATGACGACATCAATTAAGGCTACCGCAATATTAGGTTCCACTCTCAGAATCTCTCGCGCTTCAGTGCCAGACATGGCTTGGAAGATTTGCAAAGATCGGTCTGCAAATTGGAAGTCTTTCAAACCTAACTGAGTCATTTCGTGAATATCACTTTCATCGTCAACAATCAGCACTTTCCAAGGTGGCAATTTGAGTTGAGATTTTTTTTCTGTTGTTTTGATCTCGGCGGTACTACCGTCTTTTTTCTTTCGGACAAATTTCATCGGTTATTTTTCCTTAATAGAACGACAAGGATTGTCTATAAGAAAGGATTAGATCGTAGTCATGTTTGGGTTTAAATCCCTTATTATATACAATCCTTGTCGTTATTATTGAGTTATATTGGATAATCAATATGAAAGACAACGCCTTTGCCAATGCGACTTTCACAACGGATTGTACATTGAAATTTTATTATAACTATATCATACATAAATATGTATCACTAACCCACTACCGCCATGAGCGCGCTAAGTGGTAAAGAACGGCTAAAATATTTTTTCTGTTTTAATAGTGTAACTCATAAGTTTAAACATCTCTCTTCTCCAGTTATTGGGGAACAAGAAAGAAAAAACCTCCCTTATTCTCCTTTAGAAAAGGTGTGACGCTGAAGTGTCACGGTATGCCTGTTCAAAGCATAGCGAAGTTACTTCGTTTCCCAACGAAGAGGTTGGGAACGAGAACACTCAATACGGGTAGATGGTTAATCCTTATCCTTTAGTCCCTTACACCCCGCAAGAAATGCTTTTTGAAGCTTGGCGCACCCCGTTTAGGCTCGCTTTAAACAATATTAGGAAGTTTCAAAAAAATAAT
>JAYQWI020000768.1:0-1886 GCA_035871815.2 Candidatus Parabeggiatoa communis | reverse complement strand
GCCAGGTACATATCACCCGATTCAGGACTATCAAATCGAAGCTCTACAATAATTTTATTATTACCTTGTAACACAGGTTGAGGAGTATATAATTCATTACTCCAAGCTGACAGGCTGACTGTCAGTAAGCAGATTGCTAATGTCCCGTTTTTCATTGTTAAAGTTTCCAAGAGAATGAGAATAAAGGGGTAGGGGCCCATTTTGGCGTGTTGAGTCATAAGGGCCAAGCCTAGGGATTGCCCCTACACACCCTTATTGTAATTGTTGGGTTCATCCCTGTGAACCTTACCACCTATCAGTTTGTCAAAAGTATTTAGGATAAGGGATTATTTCCCGTAGAGACGCGATGCCCCGCGTCCCCTCGAAACCAAAACACGATGCCTCGTTTCGACGCGATGCCTCGCGTCTCCTCGAAACCAAAACGCGATGCCTCGTTTCGACGCGATGCCTTGCGTCTCCTTGAAGCTGAGACGCGACGCGAATCTGAGACGCGAAGCATCGCGTCTCTACATACAATAATTAAGTCACCCGAGAGGCCTATTATTGGCAACCCAAGGATGACTAAAAGCGTTAGGGTTTTCAAGCAACCCATTAATTAAATACTTTATAAGGGAACGCCTCATAAAAAAAACAGAGTCATTTTAGTCTAAATTTGATTAACTGAGCAAGCAGAATAAAATATTAGAACTTAAGAATTTTCAGAATAACTGATGGAATACAAACTTTGTGAAAATCAAATCAGCGTTCTATCCAATAAAACACAACATAAATAGGGTTTGAGTAGATCACGGCAAAAACAGGCACAGAAATTATTGCATTCGTTCAAAAAATAGCAAATGAATTTTGGATTGCAGACTCTAAATTAGAGACCGAAAACGGATTAAGTTCGTATCAATTCGCTGGTATTTATAACACCGTTTCATCCGCAAAAGTATAACCGATCTCGAAAAGGTTCTTTTAAACGATAATGACGCACGGCCGTGCGTCTCGCACTCAATTTCAATCTATCGCTTACTTTACTTCCAATTCAATCGAATATAATGGTGTGCTTCTTCAACATCGAGCAGACGGGTGGTATTACCCTGACGGATGTAGAATTTTTTGATGCGCTGTTTACCTTCTTGAACCGCCAAAAAAACGGGCTCCGCCCCTCTTTTTACATCAATCGCACAAACAACCTTGCCTTCAACCTTTTCAAAACGGATTTTGAGCAGTGGAGCAAACGCTGTGCCGATGCGATCACTGATGAGGTTGTTTAACAGTTGTTGGAAATCATCAAGGTTTTTGCCTTGCCCCAAACTATCCAAGTCTGGCCCTAAGCCCAAAACACTGTGATCATCTTGCACGCCTATCAATAACGTACCGCCTTCATGGTTCATAAAACCAACCAGCGTACCCAGCACTTCAAACCGTAATTCATCATTTTGACGACTTTTTTTGATATCCCATTGCAAAGTGCTTTTAAATTCCAGCGTGTCACTTTCTTCTTCTTGTCGCAAATCGTTTATCGACTGCTGCTGCGCGGTTTCAGCCTCAATCTTTCGGATAACCAACAAAAACAGCGGCAATTTCCGTTCATGAATCCGCGCCTTGAGCGCCTCTTCAGTCTCAGCAGACTCAATCACTTTGTTATTGATCACCGCCACATATTGATTCTGATACAGCGCCAAAAGAAAATCCCACTGTTCCTCTATCCACTTTTCATCTTTGCTGTTGCCCCACCGATTCAAATAAATCAATGCTTCTTGAATAGAATCATGCAGTTCTTCCAACGCACTCCGATCCCGCATCGTTTTAGAAATGTAGTCCCAACACCCATAACCTTTAAGGGCTTTACGACAATCGGTTACGGTGTCATTAGCGGTGAGGATAATGACAACAGAGGT
>JAYQWI020000767.1:0-7305 GCA_035871815.2 Candidatus Parabeggiatoa communis | reverse complement strand
GGGTAAGGTAGTTTTCCACTACAGAACCAACTACAGGGATTGTATATAATAATGGATTGGATTGGATTGAGGTGCTACCCATGTAATTCTTTATTATATAACAATCCTTGTCGTTACCGGTTTTGACTTTATCCATTATTATATACAATCCTTGTAGTTACCGGTTTTGACTTTATCCATTATTATACAATCCTTGTTGTTATGGGTTTTCAAGATACCGATAATCCAAACATACCGCATTAAAATTAAAAATTAAACCTCTCTTACAGTTTAAATACCTCATATGATAAGCAAATCTTGATAAAGTGAGGGGATTAAGTGTTTTAACAGTAACCACTGACAATAATAAATCACCTAAAATAAAAAAATTAACTTCCTTTGGAGCAAGGGCATGATTGCGATAAGTGGCTATCAGTTTTTTTATCACCTCAAACTGAATTTTGGCACTTTCTAATTCGTAATAAAAAGCCCGTCGATAAATTTGAGGAAAATAGCCCGTTCCAAGTGTGACTAAAATTCTATTAGCGATTAACAGTAAATCTTTAAATTCTTCTTTACCCTTAAATTGCACTTTGCTGAAATCAAAAGTATCTGTGAGCGGTGTTTTTTGAGCAAACTTATTTGGAAAGGTTTGATAATACAATGATTTTTCACCAAAATTCGCCAATATGCCAACGGGTTTGTTATAACCCTTTAAATAGGATATAAGTTGGGCCTTATGAAGTGCCACCACTTCATGCACGGCTTTTAATTCTACAATGATGATATCTTCAACCAAAATATCCAGATAATAAAGTCCAACTCGTTTGTCAAAATAAAAAACTTCAAATTCTTTTTGAGTTTCGGCTTTTAAACCTTGACTTTGTAATTCTAACCGAAGCGCCTCTTCATATACCTTCTCGTTCCAAATGTTTTTCAACTGATTGTACACGGTAAAGAGACAGCCGTTGATTTGGTAGGTTAGGTTGTTGTACATAAGCAAAATCTTTACTAGAGGGATTGTATATAATAATGGATAAAGTCAAAACCGGTAACTACAAGGATTGTATATAATAATGGATAAAGTCAAAACCCATAACGACGCGATAATGTCAAAACCCATAACGACGATGGGGTTTTTGAATAATGTTCAGGGCACTAATAAAAGCAGTCTGAAAGTGGTATTGGGTTCTCTCATATCTGCTAAAGATTCTGCACGATATTCTGGCATACATTCTGTTGCGTCTCTTGATTCAATACTACCGCCTTTTTTGACAATGTTTTGTTCATCACATGTGAGGGTTGCCTTTGACTGTTCGTCATCAAAGGGCTGACAGTGAGATTTTGTCAGTTGCCATTGATAGCCCAGTAGTTTCTTGAATGGCCTATTGGGTTCTGCAGCTGCTTCTTCTCTTAATAAGAGGCGACACGATTTTAATTCATTCGTCTCAATCGGATTATAGATATGTCTTGCCAGATAAACAAAGTGCTTTTCTTGCGGCAATTTAAATTGGGCCGTTCCTTGACACCATTGGTTCAGTTGGTTAATCACCACAGTGGCATCGTCATAAGACACGCTATCTGCTGAACCAGATAGCAAGATAGCCTGATATAAGTCAGCGTTAATCGGTTCTTGTTGAACCCAAAACTTTGGAATCACTTTAAATACAGGATTCTCTGAGGCGGCTTTAAAAATCAAGGGTAACAACGGAGAAGAATCTGGGGGTAATTGCTGTTGAGCTTGCCGATAAAATTGTTCTGCTTGGTGATATCGCAGCGCGATATCAATACCGCCTGTCGGATCCTTAGGCATATCAACGGGAACAAATCGCAACAGATGTTGCCCTTTGATGGCGATTTCTTTGATACCATCATTTCTTGTCGTTAAACGGCAATCCGCTTGTTTAGTGAAACGAATTGTTAACGGCCGCTGTTTTTGAACCGTCACCATGCCAAACGATTTTTCTGAAAGCCCATTAAAAATGCTTATCTCATAATCACCCTGTTCGAGGTTTTTAATTGGCGGCAACGTATGTACTGGTAAGGTTTTTTTGACCGGTTCGGCGTGTTGTGTTTGGCACGCTAACTTGATTGGAAGAGTGAAATCCTGTTGGAGTTCAATCCATTGTCGATGGGTTTGGCAACCTGGGCTAGAGACTTTAATGTCGTATTTGCCCGCCGTTAATCGAATACCGCGCCGGTATTTGGGCTTGATATTCATAATGCTGATTTTGGCATTTTTTTGCGTGGTGTTGACAAACAGTCGGTACTTTTTGGGCCAAATCGTAACCCGAAATCTCTTGTTGTTTCTAATCGGAACCTTTTTCCGCCAAGTTATATAACCGGGTTTCTTGACTTGGATATCATAAGTGCCAGGTGGTAGGCAGATACCTTGCCTAAATTTGGGTATGATGTTCCAAATGGTAATTTTGGCATCATTGGGAATGGCATCGACATTTAGTCGATAACATTTGGCAAAAGCCGGTTGGCTTGAAAACAGAACGAACAGGCTGCCTAGTAAAAGCAACCCATATTTTTGGTATGGCATAATTGTGATCCTAGTGTGCAAGTCAGCCAACAATTCAATTCTCGAAACAACCTAGAATCGTACTGCTCGCTTGCACAGCATTTTTAAGTCGGATTGTTGTTTAAGGGATGGGTAAGTGAAAGGGCAAACACACAGGTTTGCCCCTACGATATTTATTTGGCATTTGTAGGGGCGAACCTGCGTGTTCGCCCCAAAATCCGTTACAATCAGCATTTTAACTTTCAAAACGCCCACTGGCCCTACTATTTAATCACTTTCAAAACCAGTCTAAATGTTGTATTCGGTTCTCTTATGTCTGGCATTGATTCTGCGCGATATTCTGGCATACATTCTGCCGCATATTGAGACAGGGTACTGCCCCCTTTTTTGATGCGCGTATTGTTATCACTACAAGCTTGGTTATCAAAAGCAGAACAATAAGAACTGGTGAGTTGCCATTGGTGCCCCAAAAGTTGTTTGACACTGTCTAATGCTACTCTTTCTTTTACAACCCCGCAAGGTTGCAATCCTTCTCTAATTGGAGCATAAGCCAGTCTGGCCAAATGAACAAACTGTTTTTCTTCTGGTAATTGAAATTGCACCTTTCCTTTACACCAGTTGTTCAGGGTTTTAATCACTTGCATCGCCTCTTCATAAGACACCTGATCCGCTGAACCGTCCCTAATCATTTCTTTATATAACTGTGGTGCGATAGTTTGTTCTTGAATCCAAAACCCGGCGACAGGTTTTCGCATTTTATCTTTGGAAACTGCCTTAAAAATATTGGGATAAATCGGTTCAGAATGGGGTGATAATTGCGTCGCCCGCAGATGAAAGTTATTGGCTTGTTGTTCTGTCAGAGCAATGTTGATTCCTTTCCTCATACCCATACGGTAGGTACTATTCACCTTCACAAAGCGTAGCAATTCATTTTTAATGGCCACTGTGATCGTGTTAGCATCCTTTGTGATTTCACAATTTTTGGGCGTTTTAGAGGCTCGCTCTAGTTCCTTAATTCTGGCTTTTGCTTGGGCTAGTTCCCGTTTCAATTTCTTATTTTCCTCGGCTAATCTACAGCGGTCGAGTTCCAATTTCAATCTCTTGTTTTCCTCCAGTAATCTTTCATTGTCTTGTTTTAATTGTAATTCAGCATTTCCAGTTGAAGAGGGACAAAATTTATTTTTGTCCTTTTCCAATTTTGAATACTGTGATTGACATAACTTTTTCAGGCTGAGAATACTTGATGGTTCAGTCTCATGACATTTAACAACATATTCGGCTTTTTGAGTCTGTTGTTGCCTCAGATAAAATGGTTTACCGGTTTTGGAAAGGTTTTGACATATCTGTTTGGCTTCCAAAGTAGGTAAATTCCCTGCGAATGTCATAGAAAAGTTTTTTTTCTTGATAATCAGAGGTTTATCACACTGTCCATTATCAGCATTTTTATCCCGCACCTGATATAAACAAAGCTTGAGTGTGTCTTCATCATTTGATAATCTGTACTTGTCGATATCAATAACGTCTTCTTCTGTTACTGCTATGGATGACTTCCAATCTAAATAAGAAGAACCATTAGCCATAAATTGTGCAGTGACACAACCAGAACATAAAAAATAAACCCATATCCCGATAGTCATCGGTGCTATTTTCATAAGCTTATTCCTCTGGTGATATTTTGGGAACCCTAGGTTCGACCCTCATCGTTAGACATCATTTTTTAAGTAAATAATATTTTGTAGGGTGGGTAGAGCGAAGCGATACCCACCCTACATTTTAATTGCATTTTGACTTATGTCTAACGATGAGGGTGGAGCCTAGTGCTATTCACATTCAACCCCTTCGGGTTTTTTGTATTAATAAAATCTCAACTTTCATCCGTTAGAATCAGGTTTAAATCCTTTCTTATATTCATTCCTTGTCGTTATGGTTTTTGAGCGTTGTGCTTAATCCAACAGTTCAACCGGATCGCTCTTGGACGCATAATAAGCGGCCAATCCGGCTACCAAGGTTGTCAGTGAAATCACAATCAGAAAGACGTTCATAAAGGCACCGATATCTAATGTCATGGCATTAACAATGGTTGTAAACTCGGTGATGCGCTGCTCTAAAGCCGATTGCAAAAAATACCGGGCTGCGGCAAAGACGGCACTGCCTACCCCGATAGCGGTAACAGAAGCCAGCATGGTTAATAACACATATTCGCACACTAGCAGTAGGCTTACAAACCATTTAGAATAGCCCAGAATAAATAACTGTGCCATTTGTCTCCGCCGTCTATCCACATTACTTTTCGCTAACGCGCCTACTGCCAATAAAATGAACAGAACCGACAGCACTACAGTCAAATTAAATAAAATCGAGAACCGTTTATCTTGTCGTTCCAATTTGTTGATCGCGTAAATGTTATAGCTGACATTATAACCCGATAAGTCGTTTCGGAGCCGTTCAAAGAGTGGTTTCACTTCTTCTACCTGATTGCCATAAAACAGCACTTCATCATAATCTATTCGCGGATTCACGGGCAAAAACAGGGCCTGATTGCCTTGCTCAAAAGTGGCCACGCCATCGGCCACATTCTGTAATCTATACACGGCCAATGGCGTGGTATAAAAAGGACAGTCTTTTCCTTCTGGACACTGATAATAGGCAGTAATGAAGGCTGGGATGATCGCCTCCTCTACCTGCAAAAACGCTTTTCCAAGTTTGAGACTCGCATCATAAGGGGCTACTATTTCAATCCCTTTTTCTGTGAAGCCATCTTCCCAAAAGTCTAACTTTCTGCCGCCATGCTGGTTTTCCATTTCACGAATTCCTGGCAATAAATCATACGACTGATAGGTGATACCAGCCAATTGGATTGTGCGCGATGCTACGGATTTGCTGGTTAGCGTCGTTTCCAACGCAATTTTAGCAGTGATGGCCGCTGATGGACAACTTTGCAGATGATGCGATAGCCGTGCTTCACAATCACCTTTGGTTGGTTGAATGTTCACACTGCCTTCCAATTCATCTACTTTGGTTAACGTGACTTGAAAGCGATTAATACCGGCTAACAATTTGTTTGTTTCCTCAAGTTGAAAATTCTCAGCTCGCAATCTTTTGAGAATTTTGTCTTGTTGTTCTGCATCACACTGTTTATTGGGAAATTCCACTATACAGTGCATCGTCTCAAATCGCGGTAAACTGTATTGAATCTGATCTTCAACCACGGGTAATTTAAGGGCCGTTGAACCTAAACCGATTGAATATTTTTTTAATTCGAGGCCTAGTTCAGTACTGGCATAAATTTTACGGCCTGGTGTCGTTTGCCGCGCCACGACGCGAAATTGCCCTTGCAGAGGCTTGTCATTGATTGATAAGCTCAACAAACCGCCGGCAAATTGCGTCGAGTGCCATAAGGTGTGCCATTCCTCTCCATACAATAATTCACCTAAAGTATCGGAAAGGATCAGATCAAATAGCCCGAAATCAGCCGGCACTTGTGGCTGAATCAGCAAGGCTTCCGTTCTCGGATCATCAGGAATCAGGGTTTGTAGGGTTTGGATTTGCGCCCCAGCCGGCCCTTCAACCATGATCACCGATTTATAATTACCCACTATCTGATAATCGGGATCGTTTTTTTGTAATTGTTGGATAAAATCATTATCCAAATTGTGCTGTACATCAGCATCAGCTTGTTGGATCGTGATTTCTCTGGCATTGTTTTCTTTTTCGACTTGCGCCTTGACGGCAACATAGACGCGATTTTTAATTGAGCCCAAAATCAGCGGAGTAGAAAACAATGCGGTAATCACAAGAATCACTACGATGCTATGAGACAAATCAACTAGCACACCTTGTATGAGTAATTCTCTTAAAGCATTTAATCTATTTAATAGGGTGTTCATAACTTATCTTTTTTTAGACAGAATTAAATAACGCAAGAGACGCAAGAGACGCAAGAGACTCAAAAAGGCAATATTTTTCTTGATAGCGTCTTTAGCGTCTTTAGCGTTTATATCGATATCAATCGCAACCGTGTTTATGGGAAAAAGGCTCTGGGCACATAGAGGTGAGGTTTGTTCCCAAAATAACGATTATTGTTGGGATTGCCCATAAATTCGCGCAGCACTTTCACTTTTTCTTTGAGAATCGTATGGATTCTCTCGTAATCTTCGGGTTTCCAAGTGGTGATTTCATCGGCCGTAAAAGAAAGCACTTGGGTTTTAAAAGGTAAAATATTAGCCTTTTTGAGGATACTGTTCAAGGTTTCTCCTTGACCAAACAGTTGGCTAGGAGAGATTTTGAGTTGAGAAGCCAAGACATTCCGAATGACTTCAATAAACGCATCGCCACCTTCATCCTGACCAATACTGGCGGCTTCGGCAATGCTTTCCAAGGTGCTGGCCAATATGATTAAGCGACTCTTGCCCATAAACAGAAATTCGCTGACCACTAAATCGTTTTGGATTGCATTTTGTATCCAGCCTTTGACAAATTCCGGTATGGCTTGGGAAGCGGAAACGCTGTCCGGCAATCTGGCTTGAATAATTAAGGCTTCGTAGGGCGTGAGATCATACTGCTGTTGCACTTGGGTATTGCTGAGTGCGGCACGATTTTCACCGCCTTTGACGACTTTTTGGGCTTTAGTCAACATTTCCCATTCCTGAGTCATAGCATCTAGCAGGTTCTTTTTAAATTGATGCTCTGATTTAGGAATGGCTTTATAACGCCCCTTATTTTGCTGGTCTTTGACAGCGAAGGCTAATTCTTTAAACGCCCTTTCATCGCTACCCAGCTTGAAAGTGAGAAAGCGTATT
>JAYQWI020000766.1:0-3731 GCA_035871815.2 Candidatus Parabeggiatoa communis | reverse complement strand
ATTGCCAGAGAAACTTGTGATTCCGGTAATGGGAGCAAAAACGACGGATTGGAATCACCAAACATTTTGGTATGAACCTTGGGGTAGATCAGGCGTTCACAAAGGAATTGATATTTTTGCTAAGAAAAAAACACCTTCATTTGATTCCATTAAAGAATCTATAGTCACTTTTGTAATATGCTTGCTTTGTTAATATTGTTGACAGCCATTTTATATGATGTTTATGCACTGACATTGATGCTGAGGGTAAAGCAAAATCCTTGTTCTTCGAGTGTTCCTATTATTTCTTTGTTGGGATATATGATAGCGATGTTGTTAACAGAAAAGATTTTTTTAGTTTCCCCCATCATAGATTTAATAACACTAACAATTTTCCATATATCAGTTCATTTCGTTATTCCTATTCTTATTCATAGGGCAAGATAGCCAAATAACTCGTAGCTTGGGCTGAGTAAAAATGAAGCCCAACATAAATTTGTGTAATTGAATTTATTGTGAGTAAAAAGATAAACAATGGCAATAAAATTATGGTCATGTTTTCTTAGTTTTCTTTATACTTCAATTTTATATGGAGTATTTAAAGTCAATTATAATGTGATGGCACTTTTTAATGAAGTTTCTATAACAATTCCTCAATCTAGTGCAAGAAATCCGAAATAGAAGACCACCCAGCCAGCAGCCAACAGCTAAAGCAGTTGTCTAAAAGCTCAAGTCAGGTGGTGGTGACTAACCTGCTGCCCGTTTTTGCACGCACGGCTGCTTTAAATGGATTTTAACTTCCAAAAAAGCGCAAATTATAACGGTTAACAGTATATAAACATTTTTTATACAGAATATAAATAGTATTATTCTGTGTTAGTCACCTTTAGGTGACTTAAGCTTTCAGACAACGGCTTTAGCTGTTGGCTGGGTGGTCTGATCATTTCTGCTTTCCTGCACTAGGGTTTCACAAAAGATTGATTCAATTAACAGCGTTTTTTAAAAATCCGTTAAAGCCGTTACCCATGATGAAATGGTAACGCATAACAAGGCACAGCACTTGACCGTTTTTCCGCTGCTTTCCAAAGCGGCAGGTGAGCTTGATCGTTATGTCTCTTTATGAGCTTTGCCTTACGCAAAGCCCATGCTTGTGCATTAAAAATGGAGGGCATTTGCAAAATAAATTTTGCACTCCAAATCTCGTGTAAAATAAATAATAAGATTTTTTTTTATTGAGGTTAATACCTATAACACTGCGTTCATCTCTTCACGCTATAATCATTTCTATACCAGTCCACAAAATGCGCTATGCCTTCTTCAATCGTTGTGCGCGGTTTAAAGCCTATTTCTCGTTCTAAGTCATTGATATCGGCATAAGTGGCCGTGACATCGCCTGGTTGCATGGGGAGCATTTGCATTTTTGCGGTTTTTCCTAAGGCCTTTTCTAGCGTTTTAATAAAGTACATGAGTTCGACGGGCTGATTGTTGCCTATATTGTAAAGTCGATACGGTGCGGGGCTGGTACCGGGATCGGGAGAATCACTTGACCAGTTGAGGTTGGGTTCGGGTATCCGATCTAATACCCTTACCACACCTTCGATGATGTCATCAATATAGGTAAAATCGCGCTGCATTTTGCCGTGATTGTAGACTTCAATGGGTTGATCTTTCAGGATAGCTTGGGTGAATTTGAAATAGGCCATATCTGGCCTGCCCCAAGGGCCGTACACGGTGAAAAAGCGTAGCCCGGTGGTGGGTAAACCGTAGAGGTGGGAATAAGTGTGTGCCATTAATTCATTCGCTTTTTTGGTGGCGGCGTATAGTGAGATGGGATGATCCACATTGTGGTGTACTGAAAAGGGCATTTTGGTATTGAGGCCGTATACGGAACTTGATGAGGCAAAGACGAGATGCTCGATACGATGATGACGACAGCCTTCTAGCAGATTGACAAACCCAACGATATTGGTGTCTACATAAGCGTAGGGGTTTTCAATTGAGTAACGCACTCCGGCTTGGGCCGCTAAATTGACTACCTTTTTAAATTTGTTCTGCGAAAACAGTTCTGCTATTCCTGCCCTATCTGCCAAATCAAGTTGAATAAAACGGAAATGGGGTTGCGTTTTTAATTGCGTTAAACGGGCTTTTTTGAGGTTGACATCATAATAGTCATTGAGATTATCAATACCGATGATCTCAAAACCTTGTTCCAAAAGCCGTTTAGAAAGTTGGGCTCCGATGAAACCGGCTGCACCTGTGATCAGAATACTCATATTTGGATTGACCTTGTTTTTTTTTAACTAAAAAACTTCAACACACACAGAGTACCACAGAGTACTACAGAATATCGCGTCTATACGATTTTTTGTAGAGACGCGATGCTTCGCGTCTCTTTCTTCGCGTCTCTTTCTATCTTGCGTCTATACGATTTTTTGTAGAGACGCGATGCTTCGCGTCTCTTTCTTAGCGTCTCTTTCTATCTTGCGTCTATACGATTTTTCAGGGGTATGATTAGAGACGCGAGGCATCGCGTCTCTACAGTCAACTCTAATTGCGATGCTTCGCGTCTCTTTCTTCGCATCTCTTTCTATCTTGCGTTTATACGATTTTTCAGGGATAGATTTTTCAGGGGTAGATTAGAGACGCGAAGCATCGCGTCTCTACAGTCAACTCTAATTTTATGAGAGGCTGCATCAAGCGATGAGCGATTCAGCGGCTCGTGCGTTGCGACGGGCCCCTATCACTTTGGGTAAAGTGGCAGCGGTGTTAGATGCCAGCTATTCTATGTCAGGTTCGATTGAAAAAAAGCGACGGCCCTTAGGGGTTGCGTTGGCAGTGAGTTATTTATTGTGTGCCGCTTCTGAAGCCTATCGTGCTTTTTGGACGCACGCGATTTCGCGTGAATTGTTGATACAGGCGCGTGGAAAAACGGCTTTAGGGGATAGGTTATTAGAGGCTTTGGCTTGGCAACCTTATTTAGTGGGCATAAGCAAAATAAATTTTGCACTCCAATCAGGCCGAAGCAAAATTTATTTTGCTTCTTTTTTCGTTCCAAATTTATTTTGCTGCTATTGGAGTGCAAAATTTATTTTGCTTATGCGTGATTGAGATAATGACTCTTTTTTTTGGAATGCGCCCTTTTCCGCAATACAAAAAAATTTGAGTGCAGCATCGATCTCAATCTCACGCAAAGACGCAAAGGCGCAAAGACGCACGGCCGTGCGTCTCACTCACGCCACATTACTACGGTATGACTTGAATCCGCCCATCTTTAGCCGCGCCAGTACTTTCATCCACTATACCGTTTTCCTTGATATAGACGATGATTTCATTGCGATAAACCAGGCCGGTGTCATTTTTGGGTAGGGAAACTATATCCAAACCGATAATCTCATCCGGTAACCCAGCACCCACTTTTTGCCCATGCCAACCTTCTGCACCCCGTAAGGCGATGTAATCACTGAAAGCCACGTTAAAGGTTTTATCCAAAACACTGTCAATGGGTTCACCCTTTAATGTGATGTCTTGGGCAACAGTGGTTGTGGCATCACTGTTTAACTTGATCGTGTAGCGCAGTTCTTTAGAAAAATGCAGGAAACCTCGTGAGATAAAGCCGCTTAAATTCACAGCGCCCTCACCTTCTAACTCTTCAGGGCGCACAATGCGTTGCGCGTTGCTCATCACCATCTCTTTTATCTGTTGACCTGTCATGGGTGTCACGATGATCATGTCGGCATAAGGCATGACGCTAT
>JAYQWI020000765.1:0-15586 GCA_035871815.2 Candidatus Parabeggiatoa communis | reverse complement strand
TTTTTAATGACTGCTCAGCACAGGGCCCGGGGCCAGAAGCCTGTCGGCAAATATTCAATGAGGGTGGCCCTCCGAATTGTGAACCAGGCTGTACTATGTCTTTTGTTGAATGCTCATCTGAATGCCAATCAGCATTTCAGGTTTGCTCGCAAAAGATGCCCACTAAAATCTGTTTGGGGGATTTGAACCATGGCAAACTGGCTACATCTGAAATTTGTACACCAGGCTGTAGTATACCTTCTGTTGAATGCTCATCTGAATGCCAATCTGAATTTCAGCATTGCTTGAGATTTGAATCCCCAGGGGTCTGTCGGAATATCTTGAATGATAACTTGGGAAAACCTGGACCGTGTACACCAGGCTGTAGTATGCATTCTGTTGAATGCTCATCTCAATGCCAATCCATATTTCAGAAGTGTTTGCACGACTTCTCCCGAGAGCAATGTCATAAATATTTGAACGATGCCCAACTGGCCCCGCCTAAAATCTGTACATCCGGCTGTAGGATGCCTTCTGTTGCTGCCATGGAGAACCCTTCTGTTATGGCTGCTCTCAATTTCAAAGCCTCTCCTGGGGATGGAACATGTGAAGAGGGTTATACCTTAGCAACGCCTCAAGAAGTTCGCGCTAATCCACAGAGTTGCCATGCCCTGGGAATCTGGTATATTGCCCGTCTTGCAAATGGCGGTTCAATGGATGGGCCTGGTTATCGTTGTCAAGTACGTGATAAAGATGATAGAAAGTTGGGTCATTCTTTGTGTAAAAAATAGTCAATTCGGTTAATTAACCGATTCTCTTGACTTGCAAAAGCCCCTTGGTGTAAACCAAGGGGCTTTTTTTATGGCAAAGTTTAATCTTAATCGAAAAAACATTTTGCAAGATAGGGAAAAACTTAATTTTAATTTTAAATAAATGGTGGGCAAGCGGGCTAAACGATTTGGGGTGTTTTGAAATCAGGGTAGGTAAAACGATTTTGGGCGCGTTTGAAATCATCGCCGACAGCGATCCCACCCTACATATATTCCCAATATCCTGGAATGTCTCTTAATGGGAAAACTTCGATCTGCTCATGAATGTGATATTTTGCATTGCCTGGATAGATTACCCATAATTTTTCAAGATTTAAGGTGCTGAGGGCAGAAAGCATTGATTTTGTTAAAGTGGGTGCGTCTGCAAACTTAAATTCACAGGCCCAATGCTTGCCATCGTGTTGCCAGAATAAATCCACTTCTGCGCCAGAATGTGTGGCCCAAAAGTAGGCCAGTTCATCAGCTTTTCCAATACTCCGCCAAACACAATCCAACGCAAATCCTTCCCAAGAAGCGCCTAACTTCGGATGTCGGTAGAGTGCTTCTGGCGTTTCGATAGCCAAAAGGCTATGGAAAATACCTGAATCACAAAAATAGAGTTTGGGGCGTTTCACCAACCGTTTACTGATATTGATAAACCACGGTTGTACTGTTCTGATCATAAAAGTGCCCATTAGAATATCAATATAACGCTGCACCGTTGTACTCGCAATACCAAATGATCTGCCTATTTCTGAAAAATTGATCAGATTGCCATGATAATGACTCACCATGTGCCAAAAGCGCCGTAATGTCTCGGCTGGGATCCGAATCCCCAAGGCTGGAATATCCCGTTCAAGAAAGGTTCTAATATACTCTTCGCGCCACTGATAGCTGATATCATCATTTCCCGCCAAAAAGGATGAGGGTAGGCCTCCTCTCAACCATAATGCTTCTATTTGTTCTAGCGAAATATCCTGTTTGCGAAATCCCAATAGCGTATAATAAGCAATTCTACCCGCAAGACTTTCAGAACTTTGTTGAATCAAATCCCGTGACGCACTGCCTAATATGAGATACTGTTGTTCAGGGCGTGTATCCACTAAAAAACGCATTAAGGGAAATAATTCGGGTTGACGTTGAATTTCATCAATGATAATCAAGCCTTTACAACGTTCAAGCGTTAATTGCGGATTTTGAAATTGGGCGATATCCCGTGGATTTTCCAGATCAAAATAATGATTGCACTGAAATTGTCTAGCAAGCGTCGTTTTTCCTGACTGTCTGGGGCCCAGTAATGCCGTCACTTTATAGCTAGAAAGCCTTTTTTGAATCTCGGCATAATCAATGTCACGTTGAAGTATCGTCATCATTTGTTCTCCCATTAAACTTGAAATCTTTGCGATCATAACATAAATTTCAATGATGAAATGCGATTGGAATCATGATAGAACACTGATGAGACTGATTATCATGATCTATGCTGATTAAAAAATCAGTGTTAATCATGATGATCAGAATTAATCTCTTTACTGTAATTATATGAAAAACTTACAATGTAATATATAGTTTGTCAGATACATAAGTTGGCCTTTCCAATAGGGGATCATTGATAACTGATAACTGATAACTGATAACTGATAACTGAAAGAGTATGACTAATTTATCCCAAAATCCTGTTGCCAGCCTTGAATTAACCGATCAAGCGGTATGCTGTTGTGGTGATTGGACAGTAGATGGGATTGGCAAGTTAGAGCAGCACATCAATCATTTTTCTTGGCCCACTGCTTCAACGATTTTCTTGGAGGGGAGTACGATTCAAAAGATGGATACTGCTGGAGCATGGCTCTTGTTTCGTACACAACAAGCTTTGGAAAAAAAAGGCCAGTCTGTCGTTTTACAAGGTTTGAGAGTTGAGCATATTGATTTATTACATATGATGGAAAATCATGCTGCTAAATTACAACAAACGATATGTCCTAAATCCCCTCATTTTTTAGAACGTCTAGGGCGAGAAATGGGAACACGTTTTAATCAAATCATTGATTTTTTAGCCTTTACTGGCGAAACCTTCATGATATTATTACGCTCGCTATTCTTGCCTTCTCGTATCCGTTGGCAGGCTTTATTGGCTAATGTGCATTCAGACGGTTTGACGGCATTGCCGATTATTGGCTTATTGGCCTTTTTAATGGGCGTGGTACTGGCTTATCAAGGGGGCACTCAGTTAAGCCAATATGGTGCGAACATTTTTATTGTTGATTTAGTTGGCATTACCTTGTTACGTGAGTTAGCGCCCTTATTAACGGCTATTATTGTGGCAGGCCGTAGCGGTTCGGCTTATACGGCTGAAATTGCTACAATGTGCGTCACTGAGGAAATTAATGCCCTTCGCACGATGGGCATTATCCCAATGGAATTGTTAGTCTTGCCTAAGTTATTGGCTTTAATCATTTTAATGCCATTACTGAGTGCTTATGCTGACATTGTGGGTATTTTAGGGGGTATGTTGATAGCGAAGCTGTCATTTGGTGTCAGTTTCACTGATTTTTTGGATCGTCTCCCTCAAGCGGTTTCGTTAACGAATTATTTAATTGGTATTGGTAAATCGCCTATCTTTGCTACGGTTATTGCCTTGGTGGGCTGTTATCAAGGCTTTCAAGTGAAAGGGGGAGCGGATAGTGTTGGCAAACAAGTGACTGTCAGTGTGGTACAGGCTATTTTTCTGGTTATTGTGGTTGATGCGCTATTTTCGGTATTATTGAGTTGGTTAGGAATAGGATTGATAGGCTGATACTTTTTAAGGGCAAACACGCCGTTTTAAGGGCGAACGCTCCTTACACTATTTGGCATTGTCGGAATGAGCCATTACAATTATGTTCACTGAAGCAGTTATAGAAATCAAAGCGTTAGAGACGCGATATGGCCCAGTGGTTATCCATGAAAAGTTAAATCTGACTATACAACAGGGTGAAATCATCGCTTTAATTGGTGATAGTGGCGTGGGTAAATCCACTTTACTTCATGAAATCATTTTGTTAGAAAAACCTTTTGCTGGCTCCATTAAAGTCTTTGGAAACGAGGTATTGAACCTGAGCGATAAACACGCTTTATGGCTGCACCGTCGTTGTGGGATGATGTTTCAACAGGGCGCGTTATTCAGTTCATTGACGGTTGCGGAAAATGTGGCTATCCCTTTGCAGGAACATACCTCGCTCAGTAAACGCTTTATTAAAGAATTGGTTGCTTTTAAAATTGATCTGGTTGGTTTACCGGTGAATGCTGGGGATAAATATCCGTCTCAGCTCAGTGGTGGTATGATTAAACGTGTGGCTGTGGCACGCGCATTGGCTTTGGATCCGGAAATTTTATTTTTAGATGAACCCACAGCGGGTTTAGATCCTATCAGTGCTGGTGCCTTAGATGAATTGATTATGCAATTGACTGATTCATTAGGTTTGACTGTGGTGATTGTCACCCATGATTTAGATTTATTGTGGAAAGTCACAGATCGTGTGGCTGTACTGGCAGATAAGGCGGTATTTGCTGTGGCACCTATACGGGAGCTAACCCATTTGGAACAGCCTTGGTTGCAAAAGTATTTTCAGGGGCCGCGTGGAAGAGCGGCACAGGAGCAATTGTTGATAGTCAATAAGACTATTCAGTGTCCACAATGCCACTTTTATTTTCTTGAAAACCAGTTAGAGGAACATCTTTATAATCAGCATGGACATAAAAAATTAATTCATTGTCCACAATGCAACGCGCAGGTTCGGCTAGATAAATTAAAAAAACATCTTTCCAAAGCGCATCATGTTGATGAGTTGATAACCTGATTGGTGGGCAACCCCGTTGCCCAGCCTACATGATGACATCATTGGTGGGCAATAACGGGGGGCAACAAAAACCTGTTGTCTAGCTGCGATTAAAAATGTGGGGGTAATCAAATCAAGTCAAAGTCATCCAAAATCAATTTTGGACTCCAAAACCCCCTGTGTCGGAGTCCAAAATTTTGGATGATCTCCCCCCACACTTTTAATCGGGCGCATTCCCAAAAAAAAGGTCATTCTTGGCTATCGCAAAATAAATTTTTCACTACAATCGGGCCGCAAAATAAATTTTGCACTCCAAGAAGGCCGCAAAATAAATTTTGCACTCCAAGAAGGCTGCAAAATAAATTTTGAACGAAAATCGGGCCGCAAAATAACAGAAACGAAAAGCGAGCCTTCAAAATTGTTCTATCTTGATAGACCCTTTTTTTGGGAATGCGCCCCTTTTAATCGCATCCCCGTTGCCTTACATAATTGATTGTTTTGATTAATTAATGCTGATTTTAAATCAGAATAACGGATAACTGAAAATGATAGATAATAAAGCTAATTACGCCTTTGTTGGCCTTTTTGTGATGATATTGGGTATAACATTGGTTGCCTCAATATTGTGGTTAAGTGTCGGTATTGAAAAGAAAAATTACAAAACATATCAAGTTTATATACAAGAATCTGTTTCTGGATTGAATAAAAAAGCGTCTGTTAAATATCGTGGGGTTGAAGTGGGTTATGTGCGTGATATTGCTTTAGTGCCAGAACGGCCGAATGAAGTGTTAGTGCTATTGGATATAGAACAAAGGGTACCGCTTAAACAAGATACGCTTGCACTCTTGTCTATCCAAGGGTTGACGGGTTTAGCGTATGTGGAATTAACGGGCGGTAGTCTTGATGCTTTGTCACCAGTACGCAAACCAGGGCAAGACTATCCAGAACTGAATACGCAACCTTCTTTGTTTGTGCGTTTAGATAGTGCCGTTTCGGGTTTATTGGACAACCTGAGTAATGTGTCAAAGACGGCCAATCATTTTTTAAGCAACCTTGATCCTGAAACAACTGACAATGTAGTAACGAGTATTGCTAACTTGTCTCGGGTAATGAATGTTTTGGTGTCTGAAGAAAATTCTATGGCCGTGACGAATATCTTGCACAATATAGAAGTCGTGACGCAAACTGTGGCAGCTCGTACTGATAGTATTGATTTGGCGTTTAGCAATGTGATAAACACCACTGAAAATATTAATAAAGTGAGTGATAAAGTGATTGCGCTATTGACTCAACTAGAAAAGAGCTTAGCTGCTCTCGAAAACAGTTCTATGGCTTTTGCTCAAATTGCTAAGGCTATCGAAAACACGTCCACGACTTTTACTGAAACAGCGACTATGATTAATCGGGTTGTCTTAGAGTTTGAAGAAACGACTCGTGTGATTGCGAAAACGGCTAAGAATGTTAGTTTTGCGGTAAGGGAAAGTCGCCAAGATATGGACTACTTTACTCGTCAAGCTTTGCCTGAAATGACTAACTCATTGCGTGAATTACAGCTGTTATTAAATACTTTGCGTAGTTTTGCTAAAGAATTAGAACGTAAACCTAATATGTTATTATTCGGGAAGTAAATTTTAACGAGGGCGAACCGGTACGTTTGCCCATAACTTGATGAGGTTAATCATAATGCTTTTTGGGAAACATCAACGATTACATCATGGCTTCTTGAGTGCTGTTGCAAGGATTCAAAACAGGGGGCAAATGACGGTTAAAAGGCGGACACAAGGTGGTTATTTGAGGTTATTTGTCCTCATTTTACTCATGGCTTGGAACCTACCGACAACGGCGGAACCTAAAACCTATTTATTAGATATCCCTTTGCCAGACATACCTTTTCCTAATCATACTGGCAGAACGTTGCTAGTCTCTATGCCAAAAGCGTCACCCGGATTTGACACGTCATCGTTAGTCTACATTCATAAATATCATGCCCTTGAATATTATAAAAAAAGTCAATGGATTGATACGCCAGCCAGGATGCTTTTGCCGTTGTTAGTGCTTCAGCTTGAAGCCACGGGCAAGTTTAAGGCCGTTTTGTCAGCTTCCACTTCTCCGATTGCTTGTGAATTACGCTTGGATACAGAAATCGTGCGTTTACAACAAGAGTTTCAGACAGAACCGAGTTTGGTGCGTTTAGTGTTACGGGCCCAATTGTTAGATATGGCAGTGCGTCGAGTCTTGGCAACCCATGTATTTGAAGTTGAAAAAAGCACCCAAAGTGAGGATGCAGAAGGGGGTGTGATAGCTGCCAATCAGGCCGTTAAAAAAGTCTTAAATGATTTGACAGCGTTTGTAGTGGAACAAATGAATTTATAGTGTTCCTAAATGATTCGTGAAGGCCGTAGAGACGCACGGCCGTAGAGACGCACGGCCGTGCGTCTCTACAATTCGCGGTTTCGTTTGCGGTAAAATACCGGTTTATTTGTGGTTCAGTACTTACTGGTTTTTGAAAACACTTGCAAAATTTTAAACCGAGTCTATAAAATGCCTTTTTAAAATTTGACGATCTTGAAATCAAGACTCATTAAGTCATTAACCATTAACCATTAACCATTAATCATTAACCTGGTATGCTTCAACAATTACAAGCTTATCGACAATTTTTTGATGAAGCGGATGAAAAACAGCTTAGCCAGTGGGTAGCCAGTACGCTCTTATGGTGGCCTTTATTAATGCCTACCTTGGCATCTGGATTAAGACTCTTGCCAAATTCTGCTCAAGTATCCTTTGCCGTTTATATCAGCCTGAGTGCCTTATTAATGGTTTGTTGGCTATTAACAGGATCGTTTAGAATCAACAAGACTGAAAAAGTCAAGTTCAGCGTTGCATTGATTGTCGCACTGAGTATTACATTTGTGGTTGCTGTAGAGCTTGCCAATGCTGTAGCACTTAGCATGACATTTTGCCTTGCAGAAACGCTCGTCGTCATTGCGGCTTGTGTCGTGGCACAGGGCATTGTCGCTGGCGTAGTCGGCGGCATGGTATTAGTTGTCGCTATCAGCGTGATAATGGGTATAGCTATCGGTGTCGTCGCTAGCATTGCCGGAAGTGTGGCAGCCATTATCGCCAGTTGCGAGGCCTTCATCGTGGGCGTTATTGTATTGGCTATGATGGGAGGAAAGCTTGAAAACGTTGAAAGCCATTTAAAAACGATTCAGACTTCAATACTCGCTCGCCTCGCTTTCTTGCTGCTGATTGTCGCTCACCTCTATTTGATTGGATTATACGTTACCGGATTACTGCGTCTTTAAACTTGCTAATCCTTATTAATTAAATAAGCAGGTGAATACTATCTTTCCGTAGCAGCGCCGCTGATCTGATAAAACCCTGTTTATTGATAACCTATTGATTTTTAATACCAGCCGGCCTACTCGAAAATTCATGAGCCTATTAAATAACACGCCAAAATTAAGAATTACTCAACCGCTGAAGTAATATAACTTATTGATTTATACCTATTTTTAATATAAATATCAATAATATCAAACGATTACATAATATGTGACAAACTCAAATTAATTTATTAATATGAATGTTTAAACCCTAAATAGTAAATAAACCGTTATTGGCAAATTAACTTGAAACCCAAAAATTTGTCAATGCCACAAATCCTGTTGCTCGAAAAAGCTAATCATTCATTTTAGAGAAAAAACTCAGTAGGCAGCATAAATCAATAGCAACTTGTATTATGCTTTTAATTATGTCTTAAAAGGTCATTTCGTTATGTCAGTTTATCAAATCCAGATTGAAAATAAGAATGCGGAAAATCGCATGATGTCAGTCACGCTGCTGCAAGCATTATTGTCTGTTCTCATTGAAGGCAGTAAGGGTGCTTTACGCTTGCGTACTGAAGGGCGAAGTATGATGCGCGGTGCGCCACCTCAATGGATTAAGGCGGCAACACAATTTTCTATCGCATTCCAAAAAAATCAACTTGATGTGGAATCGCTTCCACTACTTGAAGTCGCCCCAGAGTTGTTTGAAAAAAGTGACCTGTTTCCAGAACTCAATCCTGAGTGGACTAGCCTAGATTACTTTCAAGAAAGTTTAACAAGCGCAATCCTCACCTTAAACCTTTCCCAACATAACAAAATGGGGAACACTAGAATGGTGGACTCCATCTATGATTCCCCCTTATTATATGCTTTTCAACGTTTTCGTTATGTTTTCAATCAAGGTGCCAGCTTGGTTCATTTTCTCAATGGCAAAGGCCTCCAAATCACGCCTGAAAGTATCACGGCTTTCAAAGAACTCGAAGCCAATCTTCCCCCCCCTGCCAAAGTCAAAGTGGCTGGCAAATTGGAATCGATTAGAATGTCTGATCGGACATTCAGACTGATCACCGCTCAAAATCAACAACTTATCAAAGGGATAGTTAAACCTCTGATTCAAAAAGCCGCGCAAGGACTGTCAAGTAAAGATGTATTAGTTTCAGGAATAGCCTACTTTACCAGCAATGGAAAGATACTGCGTATTGAAGCTGACCATGTTTTAATGGCGGGAGAAGATGAACTCGCTTCTTATGGTAAATTACCCTCATTCCCGTCTGAGCTAGAACCCCAAAAGCCAGAACCCAAACCGCTGGTTAAGGAAGAACCCCTAGAACCGCCGATAATTCAAACCCTGGTTAAAACAACGACGATGCCCAAAGCATCGGAAAGCGATGACGAATTGGCACAATGGCGAGAACGGTTATCATAATGGCGTATTTCGCTGTCGCGTAGTACGAATGATTAGGAAGTTCCAAAAAAATAAATCCCAAAAGGCTAATTCAAGCCGGTTTGTTTAATTTATCTCATTCTCTGCGGCTCTGCGGCTCTGCGTGAGCCGACAGTTTGTTACAAATTATTTGTGTGCATAGAGTAGCCCTGCGGGATAATTTATTTTTTTGATATGCCTAACTAAAGTTTGTACGGAAAGCGACGACAAAGGGGCGCATTCCCAAAAAAAGGTCATTATTTGATCAATCTTGGCCGTCGCAAAACTAAAATAGCCGCAAAATAACTTTATAACGAAAATTATTCAGTTTTTGTTTACTGTCGTTCAAAACTATCGGCGATCAAACGCTTTGATTTGGTTAGCAACGTATTCACCAAGTTTAACGGGTACCGCATTGCCTATCATTTGTTCTAATTGGGATTTCGTCCCCTTTAACTTAAATCCTTTTGGAAAGGTTTGGAGATAACTCCGTTCAATCGTGCTTAATGGCCTGACGTTTTCAGTAATCTCTACCGCATCGCCAGGGTGTTTTTTATAGCCTTTTGGAATGGGTCGATTGACACCTCGAATGGTTGGGCTAGGCTCATAAATGCTGAATATTGCTCTTCTTTTATAACTCCAAGGATGTCGATAATAGTATTCAATGCCTAATTCATGACCTAAATAATCAAAAATGGTCATCGGTTTTTCGGTTAAATAGTGATTGAGATAATAATCTAAAAAACCATCTGGTGCTGCAAGTAAGCCCACTAAAAAAAATCGTTTTCTCAACTGAGGTACACCGCAACGACTCGCATCTAAGATTTGATAGGACAAGCCATATTGCGCTTCCTTAAATATTTTCAAGGCTTTTTGTAAGGTAACGCTTTTAGTAATCCGTTCTACATTTTCCATGACAAACCAGGTTGGTTTGACTAAAGCAACAATATTGGCAAATGAAAGGGTTAAATCAGCACGGCCTAGACTTTCATCTCGTTTACCAGCACTTGAAAAATCTTGACAAGGTGGCCCTCCTATAATGATATCAGGATGATAATCCTTGAATTTATGGTAATCTGACATTTGGGATAAGTCCATTAACAGCACATCATGCTTAAAATTTGCTTGGTAGATTTCCATAGCCGCTTGCCAATTATCAATGGCCGCTACAATTTCAAAACCCGCATTTTGGAAACCTAATGATAAGCCGCCTATACCGGAAAATAAATCAATGACTTTCATAATCTTCAAAATAAATTGGGTGAATTATAAATGATGGCATCAAATTCGGCTTAGCTCGATCAAAAAAAGCTCACAGTGAACACCCTAGTGCAGGAGAGCGAAAGTTTCAAAACCATTGAAAAACCGGGGTTGCCCCTTTTTAGGCCTACTAGGTGGTCTTAGGATTTCCGCTTTCCTGCACTAGTGCATTCGAACTAAAATGATCAGACCACCCAGCCAGACAGCCAACAGCTAAAGCAGTTGTCTAAAAGCTCAAGTCACCTAAAGGTGACTAACATGCTGCCAGCTTTTGCACGCAAAAACGAGCAGCTTTACTTTAAATGGATTTTGACTGAAAAAAAACGCAAATTCTAACGGTGAACAGTATATAAATATTTATTAAATATAAATATTACAAAAGAGGTATCATGGGGAGGTAGTCACCTTTAGGTGACTTAAGCTTTTAGACAACTGCTTTAGCTGTTGGCTGATGTGGTCTTTCTATTTCCGCTCTCCTGCACTAGATTTAGCCATCTTAAAAGCCTTATTCCAACACAATGCGTATTTTCTGAGGCGCTTTATCCTTCATCCCTTGCTGCAAATACTGATTAATACGCCGTTGTAATTCTAGCGGCGTGACTGGAAAACCACCGGTCGTAATGGCTTTTTGCAGCGCATTTAAATTCAAAGTCACCTTTTCCAATCCCGATAAGCCTTCTTGCACCGCATCCAAAAAGACTTGGTCGATGTCTTCAGGTAGCGTTTTATCATTTAAAAACTTCTGCAATAACACCTTATTGTCAGCTTGTAACAGTTCCCATTGTTCAGATTCCGCTACGCTTGCTAATTCTGTGATTAAGGCGTGTATCCATTCATTATACAGTTCTTCTAATGTGTCGCTGAGTTCGGCTAGGGTTTCACTGGCCGCTGTCTGTTGATGCCCTGTGGGTTTAAATTGACAATGGGGACAAAAGACTTTAGAACCTAGATCATAGTCGCTTAAATCAATACAGCTTGTGAGCTGCTTTAAATCGGATTCAAAATGCGCCAATTGTTGCTGTGACATTAAATTAATCTTAGCCAGTTTTTTTAACTGAATCAGACGGGTGTCACATAATAAAGCCTGTTTCTCTTCCGCTTCCTCTGCGTTGAGTCGCGCTTGTTGGTGTGCAGTGCGGTAGATTTGCCGATAGGTTTGTTGCAAGGTGCCCAGTTGTTGTTGGATTTGATACGTCAAACCACTGTTCGCACGTTGTTTGGCATCTGCTAGGCGAGGCAGTAGGCTCTCACGCACTTTTCTCATTTCTTGAATCCACCCCTGTTCGGGCGGTAACACCGCTTCGGCCGCCATTAAGTAAGCGGTTGCTTCATTTAATTCCCGCAGGATGGTTTGCAATTCATTGAAGTTTGCCAAAGTTTCAAAGCCACTCTGGTATGCCGCGATTTCTTCAACAGGTACACTAAAATTTTTGAATTGGGCCGGGGTAGAGTAGGCGCGTAAGGATTCTAAAAAGCGTTTGGTTTCTGTCAATTGCTTTTGATACGCTTGCAAATCTGTTTTACTGAGTACCGCTTGCCCCCAAAAAATCAGGCCTTTGCTTAAGTCATTTTGGGCCGTTGCCAGCCTGTCTAAGCGTTGATTCGATTCGCTGCGTAATGCATAGACGGCCTTTTCCTCATTTTGGGTGAGTTGAATCGCTAACTCAGTGGATAAGCCTAATAATTCAAACAAGGCTTTTAAAGCCGGTACGTTGAAATCTTTAGGGCGTTCAAGGTGTTTAAACGCCAGTAACTCTTTCAGCGAAGTTTCAACTAACCGCTTGATATCAGAAGCATTAAATTTTTGGCCCGGCAAGGCGAATACCAATTCGCCAGCATAAACGAGTGCAGCGAGTATGACGATCACAAATTCAGGTTCTAAGCCATATTGCTCAGGCAATAGCGTGGGTTCAGGGAGCAATTCGTCGTGATTTAGCACTTGCCCTTGCGGTTTGTTATGCAACAAATCTATGATATGGCGTGCATATTGAGAGTCTGCATTCAGCGGCGAAAGCTGTTCGCCGTCTAATAGTTTCAAGGCATCCAAAATACTATTAGCGGGTTTAGAGCGTTTTTGACTGGCTAAACTCCGTAACGCTTCTTGAGCAGATTGGAATCGGGTTTCGCCGGTAATCAAAAGGGAAAATACCGGATAATCGGGTGTTTTGTTATGAAAAGTGTTTTCTAAACAAACGCTTGAGACTAATTCGACTATTTCCCGAAAATTGAGGCGTTCCTCTTTGTTCAGTCTCGCTAAATCGCGGATATTTTGCCCCTTTGTCCACTCTAATGGCGATAGTGTGCGGCCTTGATAAGTGACTTGAAAGGCTGTGTTGAGATGCGTTTGCAGCCAAGCAATTAATTGCGCCAAATAAGCATTCGCTTTGGATTCATACACCGATTTCGGATGTCCAGAAGCATTGAGGTTTAAAATGGCGGCGGCAGTGTAATGGCGTAAACTGTGATGAAAGGTTTCATCTGGCTCCGTGAGGTGAAAAAAGACTTCATCGGCTGTTGTCGCGCTTTTTTTATACTTAGGCGGATCATAAGGCTGTATCAAATACAGATAAAAGTCTCGTTCAGGCACAGCGGTAGCGCGTTCATTCGGTGTACCAAAAAACAAGTAGCCTTGCCGCGTCACTTTATGGCTGAGCCATTCTAATTCATGTTGCCAGACGAGAAAATTACTGACATAAGGTTCATCCGTGACTTCCATCAATTGGCGTAGTGCGGCATAGTAATACCGATCAAGTTCATTGTTTTCGACAATTTCAGCGCGGTTTTCAATAATCGCATCAAAATCTTCTGTCTTTTTGAGATCAAGATAATATTGCCCATTATTGGGATTGGCAGAAATAAATTGTCGATTAACCGTTTTTAAAATCTCTCGCAACACCAATTCGACTTGAGACAGTAAATCATCAGCAGGTTCCCCTAACTCTTCAATACCCGGTTGATACAAGCATAAGCTATCACGCAATTCGCGTGCAGTGACACCGACTGAAGTATAAAAATTGTAGGTGGTAAGCCGATGTACGGATAACGCTTGAATAATCCGCAACGCCATCGCTTTATAATTAGGGCGCGTAAACGCTTGCTCAATGCGATTTTCTAAAACTTGACTACAATCAATCACTTTCCGAATTTCGTCATCAGCACGAAACGAGAAATTTTCCCGTAATGTTTGCCAATAGCTATCATAAGCCAGCAATTGCGGTTCATTTTCAGGCACAGCTTGATCAAGCAAAGCTTGCATAGCGCGTTCAAGGGTTTTCAGCACTTCGCGCTGTTCCACGGCGATAATCCGTTCAAAGATATCAATATAATCAGGATGCACGGGAAACAGGGAAACAAATTCCTCCAGCCGCTCATTCATGACACCGTAAAATTTGGCAAAACGGCCCAAATACGCTCGGATTTTGGCTTTCTGTTGATCGTTTTTTTTCAGCAGCCGTTCAGAAACGACAAACTTGATATCTTTGCGCGTAATCAAGACTTGTTCAAAACGATCTTTCACGCGGCGCAATTCATTCGCCGCAAATTTAAAACGCGGGTTATCAAAAATCGTTTCTTGTACGCCCGCGATAAAGCGAAAGCGTAAATCTTGACAGACTTCACCGATTTCGCGCAGAAAACTGAGATCAAGAATTAATTCTCGATCTTTACGCCCACTGAGAAATTCTAACAACTCATCCACCACTAACAGCAAGCCTTGCCCTGGACACTGCGCCTCGAAAGCGGCCATCATGTTTTCAAAACCGGCCTTATTATTCGTAATCTTGTCGGCCTGCGGAAATTGGAAATTCACCCCAATCGTATTCAAATAGGTTTCAATTTCTTCAGTCAGACAGTCGCGTAATGAACGTTGTACGGCACTCAGCTCGACTCGTACCAGATGAAATTGTCCCGCAATACTTTGCTCTGCCGCTTCTGCCACCGCTTGATGGTTCAGATCAGCTAATAATTCTGCCTTTTCGGCAATACTGGAAATCACGGCCATCAGATGAGATTTACCCGTGCCATAATTACCGACGATAAACAAACCTTTGTTGTCACCGGCCTTATCAAAACGCAATTGTTCAAAAACGAGCTTGATCAATTTAGCGGCCATTTCGTCTGAAATGACATACGTTTTAATAAGGCGTTTGATTTTATCCGCTTGTTCGGCATGTCGAAATTGGATAACGGTTTCTAATTTTTCAAATTGAATAAGTTCAGCGTATTGCATGGAATTTGTAAAAAGTTGATTTTTTGAAGGCAAACTAAAGTTGGAACGTCAAGTGAGAATTGAAATTCAAATTTTAGTTTGGGCAAAATAATTTAAGTTATGCCAAAAATAGCTTATTAATGACAATACAAACGCAATTGTAGGTTAGCACCTATCTGTTTTCTTTAATCTAGTATAACGAAACGAAGTTCAGCGAAGCTAATGACGGGCCGATAAACGAATAAACCCCATAATATCAATGGATGAACTAATAAATAGAATAATATCAATGAGTTATTAGTTTATAGGCTCGTCATTAGCGTAGCACTTTGAAGTTTCAAAGTACTCGCTTTTCAATGACTTAAACCAAACTGATAAGTACTGAACCACAAATAAACAGGTATTTTACCGCAAAAAGACGCGAGGCATCGCGTCTCTACGAAACCGCGAATTGTGAGACGCGATGCTTCGCGTCTCTAATTTAGGACAATTCTTGATACAATTGTTCAAAAGCTTCTACAACTGAGGGCTTAAGCCTCGTGCCAATGCGTTCTTGCCAATAGTTGCGAAAAGCGTCAACGGGATCAAATGCTTGAATCTCTTGAGAAACAGTATCGGCCTCAACCGTTTTATACTGCGCTTCTACCATCAAAGCTTGTGGGCATATTTTCCGCACTTTTTCAGCTAATCCTTTGATGTGGGCATCAAGTTCAACAATCACTTTTAAAAAACCGGGCTGATCTTGATAAGCTTCTAAAGTG
>JAYQWI020000764.1:0-3492 GCA_035871815.2 Candidatus Parabeggiatoa communis | reverse complement strand
AATTAACAGGATTATTGAGTTAATCTCCATCCCTTTCTATTACGTCGGGACTCAAACCCGTCAAAGTGACTATCGTTTCCATATCCAGACCGGATTTTTGCATTGCTTTAGCAACTTCCAATTTGCCATTGATTTCACCCTCTTCTCGTCCTTGTTGTAATCCTTTGTTAAGTGCGGTATCAATGGCATCTTGCTCATTCACCAAGGCCATCAGATACAGATCATAACGGTGGCGTTCTTCGGGCTTCATTTTCAACACATCTAATTTTTCACCCGCTTTGTCGATGTTTTTCGCCTTACAATGAGGTGGTAAGGCGGCGTGCTTGAACAAATAAATCCACTCGTCCAAGTCCGTTTTCATCACATCTGTAAAACGTTCTACATTAATCAGGTAGTATTCTGGAAAAATGTCTTGGCTTTTGAGTTTCTCAAGCGTTTTGTCTTCTCGCCTCCGCCGGAAAACCAGTGGCTCATTGTCGTGTAAACCCCGAAACTCAGTGTTCCCATAAAAAACATAATCCTTACCCAGCCCTAAGTTAAAATAAAGGATACTGATAGAAATCACTTTGCTAATTTCGCGATAGTCTTCACCAGCTTTCACATTATCCACAATGACTTTAGAAGTGCCAAATAAAATGCGTTCTAGGTAATCGGTAATGTTATAATTTTGTACTTCGATAATGACATACTGCTGTTGTTGATCTTGGATGAGAATATCAACCCGATTGAGTTTCTGATCAATATCAGGCACATTGGATTCGCTTTCAAGTATTTCGATAATGGAAACGTCTTGACGCAGTACAGCACTTAAAAAGCCTTCCAATATGTCAAAGTTGGCTTTGTCACGTAATAAACTTTTCATTGCCCAATCAAAACGAATCAGTTTGGTTTTGGGGTTCATATTGTTCTCCTAGTTGTTGAACAGGATTTAACGGCGGCAGGGAGGAAGACAGGATTATACTACTGAGTACAACGGATTAGCGAAATAAACGGATTCTTTCAAGGAAGGTTAGAGTGAAGCCTCTTTTAAGCCGGTCGCCTATAAATCTAAATTGCCTTTATTATCAATACTATACCAAAAACAAATCCGTTAAATCCCCCAAACGAAGTAACGAGCTTCGCTCGATCATCCGTTGTACTGAACACAATTAATGTTGTTACCTTTTGAGTTGTTTGAGGTCGGTTTAGAAATTTCTTCAGGGGAGGGGGGGAAATCAGAAAAATCATTTCAGGGCGATAACAAAGGTTGGTCGATGACAAAGCTTCGCACAACCATTGTAGGGGTTGATCTACGTGTCAACCCTCTTGCTCATTTAGACTCATTTTTTAGATTTTCCCAATGACAAGACAAGTCGGAAATGACAAAATCACGACTAACACAGTCGATAGAAAAAACGTGATGCACAATGATAAGGCTAGTTCTGTACTCGCTTCCCGGATTCGTTGAACCAGGTATATCAGCATACAGATGATGGCTAAAGCTAAGTTAGCGGCGGTATGCATAATACTGACGAAAAAGCCGAACATTACGCCATCGGAGGTATTCGCAGTATTCGCAGCAATGACATAAATAACCGCAATGATCAAGATATTGATCAGTAAAATCCACTTTCTTGAGCTTGGCATGATGGGTTTTCCTTTTTCAGTTATCAGTTATCAGTTATCAATCAACAATTATCAAAACAGGGTTTATGTCTAAGGCAACTCAAAAAAATTAATATACCAGCAAGCAATGGGGCAACCACAATGGATTGCCCCTACCATGAGAATATCAATGTTTTGATAACTGATTATTGATCATTAATAGTTAGTGGTGTGGTTTCTGTGGAAGATATTCATGGTATCAAAAGGTATAATCCGTCCATCTGGGTGAACGATATGCACACAGGACTTTTTAAGGCCTCTGATATCCATATTATAAGCATCATAAAACTGCATAATGATAACACGAAACAGGTTATCGTATTTGAATTCAGGTACGTCTATTTTGGGTAGACAGCACATAATGGATCGTAATTCATCTGGGGCATTTTCTGTTGAACAGCTTGTACTAAACAGATTATAGAGCTTTTGTTTGATTTCCGGTACGTGTTCAAAATTAATCGTGTTTTTTGAAGTCGATAATAATTCTTCTGGATCAAAAAAACGAGTCAAGGGTACGATTTCATTGTCCAGTTTGAGCGCATATCCCATAGTAATCGCGTCGGGATGACAAGGAACGGGAATCAAATCTTCGGGTAAAAACAAATCCGTTTGTTCTAAAATAGCCGTTCTCACTTCGGAAAGCGTGAGGCTATCTGTTTTGGGATCAAAATGCTTGACTCTACCCGCGAATTGGGTAGGTTGAAAGGTAACGCCTCTCACGCATTTTTGTTTAACGGCAAAGTCAATGATTTTGCCAATTTCGCTGGTATTCAGGCCCTTTTGCAAAGTGACGACTAAAGTCGTTGAGAGATTGAACTCATTTAAATGCGCGAGTGCTTTTGCCTTAGTTTCATTTAAATCAAGGCCTCTCAAACTTTCCCATGCCTCGGATTCAAAGGAATCAAATTGCAAATAGATTTCAAAACCGGGCTTGTAGCTGGCCAGCTTTTCAACAAACGCTTTATCTTTGGCGATTTTCACCCCGTTCGTATTGAGCATGAGATGCCGTATTGGTTTCTGCTTAGCTAAGTCTAAAATCTGGAAAAACTGGGGATGTATCGTCGGCTCTCCACCGCTAATCTGCACAACATCAGGTTCTCCTTCGTTAGCCACCACAATATCAAGCATCTTGTCGATTTCTGCTAAAGTGCGATGTCTCCCCTGAGTCGGACTAGAGTCAGCATAACAAGTCGGGCACGTTAAATTGCACTGTGAAGTGACTTCAATCAAAGTCACACAGGAATGTTGTTCATGATCTGGGCATAAGCCACAATCATAAGGACACCCTTGTTTGATTGCCGTGTTGAATTTTTTCGGCATATCACCGGGTTTATTAAATTCACGACATTTTTTATAGTAATCAACATCTGTTGATATCAGCACTTTTTCACGACCATGTTCTAAGCAATTTTTCAGCAGATAAACTTGATCGTGTTGAATAATGATTTTCGCTTCTACCTTTTTAAGGCATTGGCTGCAAATGCTGTTGGTTAGATCGTAGAAAATATAGTCTCTAGTTGCCATAGTTATAAAATACTAATAACCTGAAAGGGTTGAATGTGAAAGAAACCTGGGGATAAATCCCCAGGCTAAAAGCTCAAGTAGGCTAAAGCCTACTAATCATCTTGTAGCTGTTGGTTTTTTTGGCACCTTTGCGCCTTTGCGTGAGATTAAAAATGCCTCACATTTTATACATCAAGTCTGGTTTTTTTGAAGAAGACTCGATGGAAACAGGATGACTTTAGAATAATAGCTCAGCCCTGCGAGACAAGCGATTTGTATTGCTGACAAACCCATAGGTTCGTATTGATAAACCGGTTTTAAAAATTCAATGCCCAATCGCCAGCT
>JAYQWI020000763.1:0-4576 GCA_035871815.2 Candidatus Parabeggiatoa communis | reverse complement strand
TTTACTCAACTTCGTGTATATTGGTGAGTCTAATAGACTTAATTACCCCGTTTCCAAAGATTGGCTATATTCAGACTTAGATATTATCTATACGCCGTGGTAATGACTCTTACGAGCCCAACACCTATCATATTACTATAGCATTGTAATATGTGTTTTCTTACCCACACGGACTATAACTTAGCTTGTTTCCGCCACACTTTACGACGTTTTATGTACATCGATAATTTCTTGCGTTATCATATCTGATTATCTAGCATTATTTAATAAGCTAATTCATTAAACAACACATTACTCCCTGCTTTACCAGAATTTTATCAAAAATCCGATAAGGGAATTGACGTAGACTTTAGGTCATCTTGAGATAGCTTTAATCTCACAATCTTTGAATTATCCACAATTCAGGCTTAATAACTGCCATATTGGGCTCATGTTACGCACATTTTACTGTACTTTGCATGAAACGGGTCGCACATTTATGAGTTTTATATCATTCCCGCTTATGATGAATACTACTATTTAAAAGCGTAGACTGTTTTTTTATGTTCGTCAAATACTCGCTGGAAACCCTATATCCACACTCACTGTTATAGTTGATAGTTGATAACGGATTTAGCGTAGCGCACCGAAGGTTCCACGCAAAAGTTTTTGCGCGTGAACCGAAGGTCAGCGAAGCTAAATGTTGAATTGATAATTGATAATTGATAACAGATAACAGATAACAGATAATTGATGACTGATAACTGATAACTGATAACTGATAACTGATAACTGATTTTGGCAACTGAACGAAAATCCTTTGTTAACTTGTTTCGCAATGCTTCACCTTATATCCATGCTCACCGTGGTTGTACTTTTGTGATAAGCGTAGGGGGGGAGGCTGTACAATATTCCCATTTTTCCTATTTGATTCATGATATTGCATTATTGAGCAGTTTAGGTATACGCTTAGTCTTGGTGCATGGGATTCGCCCTCAAATTGAACACGGTTTGCGTATGCGGGGGCGGCAATCACGCTATGTCAATGGTATACGCATCACTGATGAAATTGCGCTTCAGTGTGTGAAGGCGGCCTGTGGAGAAGTGCGTACAGAGATTGAAAGCCTGTTATCAATGGGTTTGAGCAATTCGCCTAGTACCCAGGTTCGCATTCAAACCGTTTCGGGTAATTTTATGATGGCCCGCCCTTTAGGTGTGCGTGATGGGGTGGATTATTGTTACACTGGCGAAGTGCGCAGCGTTGATGCTGCAGCGATTACACGTAGATTGGATGAAGGCTGTATCGTCTTGATTTCTCCGGTAGGCTATTCTCTTACAGGAGAAACGTTTAATTTACTGACGGAAGAAGTGGCAACTGAGGTGGCTATTGCTCTAGGAGCGGCTAAATGGCTCTGTTTAATCGAAAATGAGGGTATTTTTGACACTGCTGGGCAATTGGTGCGGCAATTGACAGTACTTGAAGCACAACATGAGTTGGACACGCAACAGGCGTTGGAATGTCAGCGACAAGTGGTTCATGCAGTGAAGGCTTGTCAAAACGGGGTTGAACGAGTGCATCTGGTTTCACGGCACATTGAAGGGGCTTTATTGCTGGAGTTATTCACTCGTGATGGCATCGGCACGCTCATTAGCACTGATCCTTATGAACACATCCGTTTAGCGACAATAGATGATGTCGGTGGTTTGCTTGAATTGATTGAACCTTTGGAAGAAGCGGGGGTTTTGGTGCGGCGTTCGCGTGAAAAATTGGAGATGGAAATCAATTATTTTACGGTGCAAGAACGTGATGGGATGATCATCGCGTGTGCTGCTTTGTACCCTTTTCTTGAGGAAGGTATGGCAGAATTAGCTTGTTTAGCGGTGCATAGCCACTATCGCTCAGCCAATCGAGGTGATGCGTTATTGTCTTTTTTGGAACGTAAAGCACTTGAGAATGGCATTACTCAGATTTTTGTGTTAACAACTCGTACTGCTCATTGGTTTCAAGAAAGGGGCTTTGTAGCGACCGATTTAGATTCATTGCCCGTTTCACGACAGGCACTGTATAACTATCAGCGTAATGCTAAAGTATTTATCAAACGACTTTGTCAATGAACAATTATCAGTTGTCAGTTATCAGTTATCAGTTATCAGCTATCAGTTATCAGTTATCAGTTATCAGTAAATTGAATGGGTACAGTTTAGCTGAGATAAGCTAATCAATTCAACATTTTAACGAACCACTACCCTTTTTTGTATTTAAGCAAAATGGGAATGGCTATAAAGTTGCTTTCGCCGAGTTGTGAACGAAATTTGGATGCCTAATACACTCAAGATAATTGATCAGTGATAATGCTTCACTGATAACTGATAACTGATTTAGCTTCGCTGACCTTCGGTTCCACGCTAAAGTTTTTGCGCGCAAAAACTTTAGCGTGGAACTGATAACTGAACTATTCTTCGTCGGAAAAATCAAAGTATGGTTCTTCAAGTGGTTCTTGAATGTAATGTCCCTGGGCAAAATCAACTTCAGATGACCAAAGTACGGTCAAACTGGCAGCATCTTCCACAGCTTCTGCAATTATCAATTTATCCAATTCATGTGCCATCTTGACCATATCCTGCACAGCTTGTTGATTTTCTGCATTGTTTGATAATCCCTTGCTATAAGATGAATCAATTTTCACGTAATCAACAGGTAAATGTTTGAGTGTCGTCTCAGAATTCAGACCTGTACCAAAATGTTCTAATGCGGTTTTGCATCCAAACATTTTCAATTGATTGATAAAAGTTTTGGCTAATTTTATTTGGCCAATAGCTATCGATTCACTGAGTTCCAGAATCAGACGTTCTCCAGGTAACTGAGACGTTTTGAGCAGTTTCCGAATATGCAGCAACACATTTTCATCTTTAATCGCCTGATCTGACAATTTTATGAAAAAGTGCGTTTTATGTCCCGCTTTGTGTTGTTTTATCAAGACATCAGTCGCTTCTTGAAGTACCCATTTGTCCAAAAGCATGCCTAGATTGGCCTGTTCAGCAGCATCAAATAGCTCACCAACGGGCACATTTTGTCCGTCTTTATCAAGCATTCGCAAAAAGACTTCATAAATTTCTTGGGTTTCATCCTGTAAACTGATGATAGGTTGATAACGTAGTGATAAGCGTTTTTCCTCAATCGCCGTTTCAATGAGGTTGGCAATGTCAGAACTTTTCATGCTGCCTTGTTCGCTAGACTGACGCGGCTTGTATAATTCATAGCGATTTCCGCCACTTTCCATTGCTATTTTACAAGCGGCATGAGCATCAATCAGCACATCTTGTGGCGTGGCAGAAGAAGCGAGAACTTGGGTAATGCCAATGCTACAAGTGGTGATGACGCTTTGATTGTTTAATTCTGTTAAACAATCTGCTACAATCTTGCAAATTTTATCGGCCATTTCGCCAGCAGCCGCATATCTTTTGCCATCTTTGTCTGCTAAAAGCAGAATGAAGCTACTTTCACCAAACCGTGCTAAGCTTCCCCCTTCTGATAGGCGATTAATGACTTGAGCGATATTTTGAATCACAGGATCAACACTTGCAACACCCACATTTTCTCTAATTCGAGTAAAATTATCCAAGGCAATGTAAAATAACACGCTGCGCGTGTGCGTTTCCATCGCTTTTGCCAAGGCTTTTTCCAGTAATTCGAGAAAGTACTGACGATTCAACAGGCCTGTGAGTTGATCACGGCGGCTGACTTCTTTGAGTTTCTGTTCAAGTGCTTGATTTTCAGATTGATCACGAATAATGAGCTGAATGCAACGTTCGCTGTCATAAATCGCGTGACTGAACTCCATTTTGAGTTTAAAGCGTTTTTTACTTGACTTGAGCCCTTCTAAATCAATTTGACGTTCTTCTTCCTTGTCGTCCTCCATAAATTCGCGCATAAAATCCTTAAACTTCGATTGGTCATCTAAGGAAACTAAGTCCATGATGGGTAGACCTTCTATGTCATCCATACTTTTATAATTAAACATCTTTAAATAACTGGGATTGGCATGGATGTGCATACCATCATGGACATAGGCAATCGCATCGCGCGATGTTTCCAACAGCATTTTGTTATGCTTTTGGCTTTCTTTATAGAGTTGTTCAAGGTGCTTACGTTTACGACGTTCCGCCAAGTTGTTGATTTCTCTACCAACGACAATCGGTAAGGAACCATTATCGTTATACAAAATCACTTGTTTTGCACCGAGATTGAATAACGCTGCCATGCTTTTACTGTCTAGTTTCTTAACGAGAACAATGATAGGAATATCTTGCTTGGATGACGAAACCATTTCGCAAACTTGATCGACAGTAAAATCCTCTACTTCTGGCACAGAAATAATCAAATCCCATTCATTTTCAATCAAGGCTTCCTGCAAGTCTTCCTCATCTTCAACATAGCGTGGGCGAATGGGGTAACGTGCTTTACGCAAACGGTTCAGAATGACTTCTGCATCACTATCTGATTCATCAATCACAATTAATCGGATAATGTCATTCTGCTTCACGATTATTTTCCTCCAAATTTTTAATCAATTATTAATTATTAATTATCAATTAT
>JAYQWI020000762.1:0-2588 GCA_035871815.2 Candidatus Parabeggiatoa communis | reverse complement strand
TTGTATGCGCGATTAACGTAATGGACTGTTTTTATTGTTATTTTTTTATTGACGACGTTCATTGAGCGGCATATTCTAGCATAGAATATAAGTGCAGATAGCATTTTCAGATTTAAACCCTAACGACAAGGATTGTATATAAAAAAGGATTTAAACTGAGTACCACCACGATCTAATCCATTTCACATTTCCAGCGAAGCTAAATACCGTTTTTGCGCGCAAAAACTTTTGCGTGAAATATTATATACAATCCCTGTCATTATTATTGTCAAACTCGGGTTCATCAGGTGATAAGGATCAAAAGTTGTTTTCAAATCTTGAACCGATTGTTTTAATGATATAATTTATAGAAGTTCCTATTCAAAACTTTTAGGGTAAAATAATGGCAGAAACAGATAATCCACTTAAAAGACTTTTTAGTGACTTTAGTACAGATTTTGCGATTTGGTTGCTGGGAGAAGAAGTCTCATCAGTACGTCCAACCAATATTGCATTGTTACCCAGTGAGGAAGAAATTCGTGCTGATGAAATCTTTGATGTGACTTTAACCGATGGACGAATTTTGAACTTACACATTGATTTTCAAGGAATTCGTAGCCATCGCCCGATGCCTTGGCGCGTGTTGGATTACATCAGCCGCATTGCGGAAACCTATCACCGAGATGTGTGTAGTGTCGTGATTTATGTTGGAAATGGCGCGGGAAGTGATGATAAGGGGCGACACCAAATTAAATGTTCTGATGGAAAAGTGATACTCTCTTGGCGTTACCGAGTCATTCATTTATGGAAAATGAAGGCGGAAAAATTGCTAAAATTGAACCGTCCCGCTTTATTGGCACTGATTGGACAAACGCAAATAGACAATCCCAAAAAAGTGTTGCCCCAAGTCGTTAAGCGATTACGCACCGTAGCAGATGATGAAATGCGAGGGCGACTATTCACCGCACTCCTCGCCCTAATCAATGATCAGGAGATGATAGATATGATCGAAAGAATGATAGCCAGAGACAATTTGTTACTGGATACGCCTTATATTCGCCGTTGGCGTGACGAAGGGTTTCAAGATGGGTTTCAAGATGGGCTTGAAGAAGGACGTGAAGAAGGGTTTGATAAAGGGCTTAAAAAAGGCTCACTCATTGCACGTCGTCGCAGTCTTTTAGAAGTACTCGCGTCGCGTTTTGAACCCCCTTTTCCTCTCTATCAAGAAATCGAAGAGGGTTTATCAAGCATCACTAACGAAAGGAAATTGAAAACCTTGTTGACAACGGCAATTCAGTCTGAAGATTTGACGGCTTTTAAAAACGTCATGGATAATCTCTAAATGGATACAAGGGCAATCACAAGGGATTGCCCATACATACCTTAAGGGCAACCACAAGGGATTGCCCCTACGACATGCTTGTAGGGGCAATCCTTAAAGAAAAGAGATTCAAGTTCAATTAATTATAGTCCCAATTCCTTGTACTCATTTTAATGGAATCGTAGAGACGCGATGCTTCGCGTCTCTAAATTTGATGAATATGATGAATAGTGTTCCCACTCTAAAATTACCCTATCCTTTAGTACAACGGTTCAGGGGAATGATCGGATTGGTGCATGGGCCTATTGTGTGTGTTATGCCTGCCCCCTCATCCTGATACTTAATTCGTTAAGTCATTGAAATCAATAAGTATTGATTCGTTGTCTGGGGGTAGCTGAAAGCATATCGGAAAACTTGCGTGCAAAAACATAAGTAGGTTATTGATTTTACTTACAATATACCCATGCACCAATCAGATCGATCATTCCCCTGATCCGTTGTACTCATTGTTAATAAGCTTCACGCAATAATAAAAATCCCTGATCCGACTGGGCTTTCCACGGCCCAAGGTTGTTTTTGCCCAACAGGGCGTTTTAGGGCCCATTCTGTCAAGTTTTGCATTTCCGTTTTGGCGGCTTGTTTCATGGATTCTCCATTTTGGTTGATCAACATTTCGGCTTCGCGACGGAAGATGGCCCGTACAACATGGTTTTTCGGAAAGCGATAATAATATGAGGCCTCTTGTCCGCCCCCTGCATGGAATGAGAGCAGGGCGCACCATTTCCTTAAGGTTTTATCATCCATGTTATTGAGGGCATCAATCACGCTGTTTTGGATGCGGCCACGTAATTTGGCCTCTTTGGAACGCGATAAACGCGCTATTGCGACTGAAAATGGCCCTAAATCTAAGGTTTCGGGATAGATTTGTGAGTCGTCAATGTAGTGGTATTCCATTAAACCACCTTGTTCGTCTTGAATGCGCTTATCGGCTTTGACGATCCCTAATAAAGTGGCCTTGAGAAATACCCCCAAGGTTTCGATATAAGACTTGACTTCTTCGGGCCGTTTGATCAGTAAGTCTTGGAATTTTTCAAAGGCTAAGTCGGTATGCAAGACTTCGCCGCCTTCTAAAAGCGAGTAGTACGATTCATTGCGATAACGATCTAAATCAGGAATCACCATCAGTGGAAAACCGGCGACTTCTGAGGCCCCATAAATGCGATCTGCTGACGTATCTAGGAACTTGAACAGTTGATTTTTCTGTTTGACTTTCTTTTCAAACTCTTCG
>JAYQWI020000761.1:0-4441 GCA_035871815.2 Candidatus Parabeggiatoa communis | reverse complement strand
ATAATCAAGTGGTTTGTTTGCCATTTTGCTTACCCTGTTCACTAAGTCGGCGATAAATCGCCTACGACTAATACTAAGAATACATTGCAATCCAACAACGATAAATCGCCTATGACTAATACTAAGAATACACTGCAATCCTTTAAAAATTAAAAGATAAAAACCAACAATAACGATAAGGATTGTATATATATATAATAAAGGATTAGATCGTGATAATGCCTACCAATCAATCCTTTTTTATAAGTAATCCTTGTAATTAGGTAGGGTGGCAACGCGGTTTAGCGTTGGCCACCAAATCTCATCATAAAATCACAACATGAATGGTGGGCAACAACGTTGCCCACCCTACATGGCTGATCGCAACTGTTCAATCCTTTCGGTACTCACACCAGTGGCCCCCGCAATCTGTTCGGTTGTGAATTTCTCCATTTTCAGCATGTTGCCGGCTATCTTTTCCGCTTCTGTTAGTTTCAGTTCCTCTGGCACGGGAACGCGACTCGGTTGTTCAAACTTTATCAGAATGATATGAGTATATATTCGCTTTCCTTTAACGACTTCCTCCAAATAAAGTTTGTCTTTCTCGCTATGTATGTTGCTGAAAACAACATAGTATCCTTCAGAAATGCTTTCTGATTGCAAATATTCTGCCAGTTGTCCTTTGCCCTGCTTTAAATAGTAATTATTAACAAATCGTTTTGTTTCAATGACGTATTTCTGGTTTTGATAGAGAATGAGTATATCTGTCCGCCCTCTACCGGTTGGCACTTCGACAAACGTTTGCCCTCCGAGGCACTGAATAAAGAAATTAATAAAACCGTCAAGCGAATAGTGCCAAGCGGCTTCCTTCAGATGTTCGGTATCAAAGGCCCTAAAACCTCGTCGGCGAATGTATGCTCGGTATTCTTTAAGCAATTCATTGATGTTTAACTCTCCATCCGCTGTCAGATATTGGTTGAGCGTCTCAGAAGGCGAGTTGATATAATATTGCGTTTCTCCGTTTATCGACGGGCGGAACGCTGTAATCAGTACCTTTTTGTAAAGTGGAACCCGTATGTCCGTCTCCCCGTTTTCTTTGTCAATCACACCGTTGGCATATAGCCATGCGATATCGGGATCGTGAATTGAGAAGGGGAGTGGCCCTTCGTTAAAAAGCAGTTTCAGCATGAAATTCCTTTTTCCCCGCGCTTTTTGAACGATATTGATGATGTTTTTATCAAACCGTTCCGTCAAAAAATGATGCTGTGCTCTATAATAGTGTTCCATGGTCACAGGTTGAGATAAATTTGTTTCTATTTTTTCAACGAGATAAGAACACAACGCACACACCAGTCCCGGTTGCCCTTTGGTGTTATCATAAATGGCTGTTATCACGTTCTCTTCAAAAACTTGATTGGATTCTGTCACATATTGCTTGATGAGTACATTCACTTCTTCAAACGTGAAGTAAGGAATCTGCAATTCCTCGGTAATGTTAAACGGCGATGCACCGGATAGAACCAATTGTGCAATGGTACTCACACCCACTAAGAGCAGAGAATGTAGGCAATAATATTCTCTTTTATGATAAATTTTCCGGAAAGTGTGCATGACTTCGCTTAACACACCATCAGGGATGCCTTCAAATTCATCAATCACTAGGACAATGGGTTTAGACTGATTCTGAGGTTTTTCAAAAAAATGGATCAGGCTAATTGAGTTATGGATTGTGAGTTCAGATTGAATCTCCTGTTTTTCAAGTCCACGGTGAAGTTCGTGGTTTAACTCTTGATAAAATTCCTCTTTTGATGCGGTTTTCAAATTTTCAAAACTGATCCAAACGGTTGTTAAATCTCCTTCTTTCTCAAGCTGATTCAATAGCAATTTGAAAAAGGTGGTTTTTCCTGCGGGTGCAAAAAGGGTAAAGTAGCGTCCTTTTTTTACTTTTTCCAGACTGCTTGCCATTAATGCTTCACGCATGACGGTGTAATGCCGGGCTGGGTTACATGGGCCACTTGTATTAAATTCACGCATATTATTTTTCTTTAAGAAGTGAACAACAGGGGTTGTTTATACTCGAACTTTAATTTTTTTTGTAAATCATTGATTTACAATAGGTTACTTTATTTTTCCTGATTGTAGAGACGCGATGCCTCGCGTCTCATGCTAGGGCAAGCCTCGAAACAGAGACGCTTCGCGGCGCAAATCTACGAAAACGGATAGGTGGTAAGATTAATAACAATACCTTCGCTAATTTAAAAATTTATGCGATGCTTTTGGGTAACTCGGCGTTACGTTATTTCAGGGCACTGGTTTGTAATCCACTGCCCCCTTCAAATCATCCGGCGGCCTTAACACTTTCCCACGTTTAATCTGAAAACGACTCATTTCATCTAGTGAATTCGCGCAATCGGCTAATCCAGAAGCTTCAACAAAATGGCTTGACAAGCCAATCAGTGCCCCACTGATATCGACATCAGGTGCCTCAATAACAATATCGCCATCTACGCCTAATGTTGATGACGCATTTAAAACGCTGTCGCTTGATTTGATAAATTGATCTGCCATGATACTGATCTGCCCGCCATCTCCAGCAAAACCTGTTGTCAAGATTTGACTGTGATCCAGAATGATCAAGCCGGCTTGCGAAATCCTCAAATTGCCGCCGCTATCTTGTATTTCATCGCCTTGCGCTTTTGCTGTTATCATACTTTTGATTAAATGTAACTGGGTTGGCGTTTCGATATGGATATTGCCCCCACCAGCTTGCGTGGCTTGTGTTATGATCGCCGCGTTATTCATTTTTAGGGTATTGCCAATAGACAAATTCATATCTCCAGCATTGCCCGCACTGGTACTTCCTACCGAAATCACGCCGCCTTCACGCAGTATCAGTTCAGGCGTTGATAAGATCACATCTCCTCCACTACCGGTATTTTCGGCAATGCTGTAAATGCCGCCTAAATAGCCTTCTTTTACAATCGGTTTCACCAGCCCAATGGTGTCATCATCAACCATTTGCCCTGTGATAAAGACTGAACCTGTTGCATTAATCGTGATATTCCCCCCTTTACCGGAACCTGTGCCTTCATTGCTGGCATCAATATCACTGCCGCCCTTCATTTGCAAATCATGCACAATGATTTGCATATCGCCAGCGTTACCTTCGTTTTGGGTTAAGGTTTGAATCGTTCCCCAGTTATCTAAGTGGATTGAATGGGCTGAAATGCGCACAGTGCCAGCGTTTCCCTGATCAAATGTGCTGCTGGCAATACCACTGGGATTCATCTGATTCGTGATTTGATTTGTTTCAGGATCGACTAAATAACTAAAGCCGGTAATCTCGGCCGTCTTGGTTATTTGAATATTGATGTCTCCCCCTTTTCCTGTCCCTTCAGTACTGGCATTGATTTGTGCCCCATTTGCCAATATTAAGTGGCCGACATCCAATTCAATTTGATTGGCATCACCTTGATTAAAAGTGAGGGCCTGAATCAAACCCTTCTCGATTTGTAACGCGCCATCGATATTCAACTGGATTTTTCCCGTTCCACCGCTTTGATAAGTGCGACTACTGATTTCACTTTGATGCAGTGAGAGCGTGTTCGCCTGAATATGGAGATCACCGGCTTGAGCGTTTCCCCAAGATTCTGTCGTGACGAGAGTGCCCGTTTGCAGATCGATAGTGTTAGCACGCAATTGGATATCGCCACCCTTGCCGGCATGGTTTGTCACTGTCATGAGCAGACTGTTGTCATCCTTCAATGTCAGGGTTTCTTGCGCTTCAATGCGGAGATTACCGCCTTGCCCAGTACCATCAGTCGCACTCAAAACAAAGCTGCCTGTTGCGATATCAATTTGCTGTCCACGTAATATTGTCTCACCAGCTTGCCCTTGTACAGTGCGATTATGAATGCTTGAGTTTTCAGTAAGATGAAGCTCTTGAGTGGTAAGCATGTCAATATTACCCGTACCCGTCTCACCCATTGCTTGAATATGGCTATCCTGCATCAACAACGCTTCACTGCGTATGATCACGGATCCGGCTTTACCCGTTTGTGCATTGACATCTAAAAAACTCCCTTGTTCTATCGTCACTTTGCCAAACTGATTAAGTGTATTATTCATCATTTTGGTACGCATCACTTCACCTGACGAGGCGGCGCTGAGGATGTTGATATCGCCTTTGGGCGCGTATAAATCGCTTCCAGCGAGCTGTATTTTTCCCCCTATCAGGGCTAAGGTTTCATTTTCGGCGACTCTCACGCGCCCGGTAATTGTGATATTGCCAACGGCGTTTTCCAAAAATCCCAAGGCCGTTGGCGCGGCAACGCTTAATATAGTGGACGTTGAAGCCTGCGTTTCAAACAGTTGCCCATCTGCAAAACGTAAGCTGTCAGCACTGCTCAAGTAGAGAGAACCGGCTATATTTAAATGTGCATTGTTGCCCAACAGGAAACCA
>JAYQWI020000760.1:0-2144 GCA_035871815.2 Candidatus Parabeggiatoa communis | reverse complement strand
GACTATAATGTTGGAATTGGCACAGACAATCCAAAAGCCAAATTGCATGTTAATGGCGGATTAAGAACTAAGAAAGGCAATGCAAATGGTGATGGCTCAAATGTGGGGTATGCTTTTGAGCTTGACGGTGATACGGGTATGTTTGCGGTAGGTGGTGCTAGTACCCATAATAGCGAGCTTCAATTTAAAATTGATAGTCAACCAAGACTTACTTTGAAAAATAACGGCAAAATTGGTATTGGCACAACAAATCCAGAAATGAAAGTTGAAATTGATGCTGGTGACTCTTGGGCATTTAGATCAACTGTTAATCATTCTACTGGTTGGGGGCAGAATATAATAGGCAGAGTTAGTAGAAAAGACACAGCCGCTTTTGTTGTTAATTTGAAAAATGCGAATACCAACAAAGATACTTTTTATGTGGTTGGAGATGGATGGATATACTCCCAAGGTCATTATCTTGGTTCCGATATAGCTTTGAAAAAAGATATTGAACCTCTCGAAAATTCACTACAGAAGGTTTTGAATTTAAAAGGAGTAACTTTTCGATTTAAGGAGGATTCAGAAACCTCGTCTAAAAAGATTGGCTTAATTGCTCAAGAAGTTGAGAAAATTGTGCCTGAAGTAGTTCAAGATGGACGTGATGGTATTAAGATGGTTGCTTATCAGAACTTAGTTGCTTTAGTAATTGAAGCCACAAAAGAGCAACAATCTCAGATTGAACTGCTAAAAGCCCAAAACGACGCGCTCAAAGCCATCGTCTGCAAAGATGATCCAGAGGAAGCGATTTGTCAATGAATGGGAACAGGGCAGATAAATGTCATTTTGTCTGCCCTGTCTAATCAACTACATTTCTACCCAATTTTCTAATTTCAAACCAGCAATACGGGAAAAATGACGTTGATTATTCGTCACTAAAATCGCATTTAAACGGAGCGAATGAGCGGCAATTAGCATGTCCATATTACCAATAGGTAGGCCTTTGCGTTCTAAATCGGCACGCAAAATAGCATAATATTGAGTGGCTTCTGCATCCCATGCGAAAACCGTTAAATGAGTCACAAACAAATCAACGTCCTGTTGAGTAAAACGACTCGAATTTAAGCGTTCAACACCGTAACGCAATTCTGCTAAAGTCATGGAAGAAATACCAATCGTTGACATTTCTATCGTTTGTAGATGTTTTAACACCGACAAAGGATGACGTTTCATTATGTAACTGCAAGTATCTGTGTCAAGTAAATAGGGCATGATTAAAAAATCCGTTGTTGAGGAAGCTCATCAATGACATCTGCCATAAACTCATCAGGGGCTTTACGGGCTAGTGTGAAATAATTTTCCCAGCGCTCAGACAAATCATAAGTCCTTTCAAGTGGCTGTGCAGAGTCTAAAAAACGGCCCACTTCTGAAAGGTCATTGGGGTGTTTCTGTTTTTGCATAGCTTGGATAGCCGCTAAACTTTCTTTCACAGCGGTTAGAAAAAATTGATTAACCGAAATACGGTTTTTTTCAGCAACCTCTTCTACTACAGCTAATAGACTATCAGGAATTTGTATCGCATATTCACTCATTGTTATCACCTTGTATTGTCATTAACTTGGCGTTTTTGATATTCACGCATTCGTCGCAAAGTTTTTATGACTTAGCATTCTTTGCGGCTTAGAACGAAATAAAGAGTAAGAAAAACTTGGAAAAATGGCAACAATGAGCGCAAACAATGAGCGCACAATATCACCTCAGTTTACCAACCCAAAAGAGGACTTTATAAAATGACATTGACAACCCCCAAACGTTGTCTCTTATCAACCCTTGTCCTATTGCTGTTGACCTTTTTCAACATGGTATCTGCCCATGAACAAAGCAGTGATAATTATACCATGATCAAAAATGTCTTGAGCAACGGCGGAAATAAAAGCAACTCACCAAACTACCAACTGGTAGCAACCCTCGGCCAAAATGCCACCCAAAAAAGCACCGCCAATGGTAAAGTGCTGTATTCGGGATTTTACGCGCCTATGGGTACACAACAACCAATCATAAGCGGTACTGTCTTGAACGAAGATACTGATGCCGGTTTAAAAGATTGGACAGTAAAATTAGAACCCATTGGTAATGGAGATATAATAACTACCCTAACAGATGCC
>JAYQWI020000759.1:0-8427 GCA_035871815.2 Candidatus Parabeggiatoa communis | reverse complement strand
AAAAGAGCAAGCGCAGTATGGGTAATGTTTTGCTACACTCATCAAAAAAACTGACTATAAATGGAGCAAGATTTTTACACAAAAAAATGAAAATGCAAGCTTTTTTTAATGATTTTTTAATCACTACTTTTAGGCTATGTTTATTTCTAATAATAAATCATTGATTATATTATTAATTATTAAAAACTTAAAAAAATTGCAGAGGCCATGCGCGATATTGGTGAACCCGATATTGATCAATTAGTCGTCATGGTAAACGAAGCGACTGGGGCTTATAAAAATTGTCAAGCCCGTATTGAGGCTGTTGAAAAGGCATTAGGTTTAGAATCAAAATGAAGCGTGCTCTATTTAATTAACTGATGTTACTGCACCCCTATTCTTATCAAGGTTATGTAAGCGCACAAAACATGAGGCATTGATGCAAATACTCATATAAAATGAGTGGAATATCGACTGATTGAAGTGAACCAAACGATACCAACACCAATTGTGTGTTCAAAATGAACAGAAATTGAGTGCGTCACATCATTAATTCACCCCGTCGTTTTTTGAGAAAATGTTGCCTTAATCTCAAAAAGAGTGCATAATGCATCCCGTTTTTTGTCGTAGAGACGCGATGCTCGCGTCTCTTGATGCAGAGACGCTTCGAGATCGCGTCGAAACTAAGGGTGACTGAGTTTGAGATTGTCAAATTTTTATAAAGAAACGATAAAATTAATTGGAAGGGAAATTTTTGGTCAAGACACTCAAATTTATCTCTTTGGTAGCCGCACGGATGATGCGAAAAGAGGGGGAGATATAGATTTATACCTAGAGGTTGTCGATAAAAATGATCCCTTGTTGTTTGATAAGAAAATACAATTTTTAGTTCAGCTCAATAAAATTTTAGGTGAACAAAAAATTGATGTTGTTATTTCAAAGGATAAAAACCGACCCATAGAACAGATTGCTTTAAGAAAGGGTATCGTATTATGAATCCTGAAATAGAAAGGTTAAAGAAAATAGTGTATGAATGTGAAAAACATATTCAGAGAATTGATAGCGCTGCACTGAAAATGGGCTCTTTTATGCCACTCAATCAATCGCGTTATGATCGTTTAGATGAAGATGAAGTAGAACATATCGATCAATTTTTATTTCGGTTTTTAAAATTACAGGATGCGATTGGACAAAAACTATTTAAAACCATTTTACGGGTTTTGAAAGAAGACATTGAGAATAAACCCTTTATTGATATATTAAATCGTTTGGATAAATTAGAATTAATCCCTGATATAGAGGCTTGGATGGCGCTAATAAATATTAGAAATTCATTGGCTCACGAATATGAAAATGATAGTGAAGAAATCAGTCGTATCATTAATAATATTTATGACAGAAGAGAGCTATTAAAATCTTTTTTTTATCAAATTCATCATTTTATTGTAGATAAGCAAATTATTAATCATGGAAGTCGGGCGACTTAGCCCATTGAAACACTTCTAGGAAAAAAGGTAAAAAAACAAATTTGTTGACTAGGAAGTCGGGCTTTGTAGCCCATTGAAACAACGACGCTGAACAATCTAGTTTTCATACAACTTGACAGGAAGTCGGGCGATGTAGCCCATAACCCTTTGCGCCATCATTGAGCGACACTAATTGACAGGAAGTCGGGCGATGTAGCCCATAACCCTTTGCGCCATCATTGAGCGACAAAAATTGACAGGAAGTCGGGCGATGTAGCCCATTGAAACAAGAATACTGTTTATATCACATAAGCCAAAATTTAGATTGACTAGGAAGTTGGGCAACGTAGCCAGAATACAACGAATGATTAGTCGATAAAAAAAAGGCTAACCCTTGACGCTAGAGTGTGCTGATGTAAGCTATTGATATCGGTATTAAAACTATCAAGATACCTTGATTTGCAGATTTAAGTCTGTCTCTTTTTCGGCAGACTCAAGTTTGTACCCCCTATTCTCTTTCTACAGAAAAACATCAAATCTGTACGCCTATTTTCGGCAGACTTATGTCTGTACGCCTATTTATCTATCTTTCTATAGATTTTCATCAAAAATAATTTCTTGGCACCGAAGCCCTTTTGCGCCTTTGCGCCTTTGCGTGAGATTGCTTTTAGATCGAACCCTTCTTTGAAAATATCACGTCAAGCCACAAATCAGCCAATTTATCCAAAATCAATGACTTAGCGTTCTTAGCGACTTTGTGTGAGAGAGGCTAAATAATGACCTTATTATTTTGAGAGCAACTCTAAGGCTAAACTGCAAAGCTTGCCACCGTTGCAGTAAAAATGTTAAAACATAAAACTTTGAGCCTCATGCTTTTTCAAACGAGTTATTGATAAGAAAACCTAGCATCGGTTACAATGTCTCGCCTCGCAGTGCAAAATACGCTCTTTATCACTTATAAATTTAACTGATAACTGATAATTTATAAATAACTGATAACTTATAGCTGATAACTGATAATGAGTATTGAACCGCCCGGTGGGCAAATAACACCTGATACGGGCGCATCTAAAATGCTCGCGTTCCAATCGCTTTTAGTCGCGGCGGTCGCGTGGGCTTTTTACATTTATCAAGGACAGTTTGCAGCACAAGCCGCTTTATATGGCGGCTGTATTGTGATGTTTAATGTCTGGATGACGCATCGTCGCCTACAGGCAGCGGCTGAAATTGCGAAAATTGCACCCGGTCAAGAGGTTAAAATATTTTATTTGGCCGCTGTACAACGGTTTGTTTTTACATTAAGCTTTTTTATTCTTGGCATGGGATGGCTTGGTTTGCCACCCGTGCCTTTATTAGTCGCATTTGCCATTGCCCATTTTGGCTATTTATTTAATCGTCATGGGTAATTGCGAATTGCCAGTTGTTTTGATAACTTATTTATGATTATTCGCTATTGGCTATTAGCCAATAACGAATTATCATTTTCAAAACGGAGTTTAAGCGTGGCAGAATCTCACGAAATAGCAACAAGTGGCCCAAGTCCAGTTGAGTATATTCAACACCACTTGACTAACTTATCTGTTGGTGAAGGTTTTTGGACATTCCATATTGATACTTTCCTATTTGCGGCAGGCCTCGCCTTATTAGTAGGATGGGCCGCTAAAAAAGTGGGGGATAATTTGGATCCAAACAATCCAACCGGATTACAAAATTTCCTTGAAATTATACTGGAATTTGTTGAAAAACAAGTCAAAGATGCTTTTACCGGCTATAATCCCCTGATTGGGCCTTTAGCATTCACACTCTTTGTGTGGATATTTTTGATGAATGCAATGGATTTGCTGCCAGTAGACTTATTACCTTGGGTGGCCAATGCGGCAGGAATTCACTACCTAAAAGTCGTACCAACGGCGAATTTGGATACGCCTTTGGCGCTTGCCGGTAGCGTCTTTGCGCTGATTATTTTTTACAATATCAAAATCAAAGGCGGCCTGGGTTTTATTAAAATGTTTTTATTTCATCCCTTTTCTGCCAACAACCTCGTTGCGAAAATCCTGTTAATGCCCATTAATATTGTGATGACAACAGTTGAGGAATTGGCCAAACCGGCCAGCATGGGACTACGTTTATTTGGTAATATGTTTGCTGGCGAGTTGATTTTCATCTTAATAGCCTTATTACCTTGGTGGATTCAATGGGCACCCGGCGGTACTTGGGCTATTTTCCACATTCTGATCATCACATTACAAGCTTTTATTTTTATGCTACTGACGATTGTCTATTTAAGTCTTGCCCATCAATCCATGGACGACGGACATTGATTTAATGTTTTCAAAATGGCAATCCGTAGGATTGCCCCTAGCAGACAATCCGGTAGTGGGCAATCCCTTGTGGTTGCCCGCCACGAATCACCCCTTTTTATTCTTTTCACTTTATTAATTATTAATTAAACAAGGAGACTTTTGGATGACCCCAGAACTGATTACCGAACTGTATGCGTCTACCGCCTTAATTGTCGGTATTATGCTCGCCGCTGCCGGCTTTGCTTCGGCACTGGGTTGGGCATTGATATGTTCCAAGTATTTAGAAGGGATTGCTAGACAACCCGAAATGAGGGCACAATTGATGGTGCAAATGTTGTTTACCGGCGGTTTGATGGAAGCTTTTCCGTTTATCGTGTTGGGTATTTCGATGTGGTTTATTTTCGCCAACCCGTTTTTGGGAGCAGCAGAAGCGGCTATTAAACTTCTTGGTGCTGGTTAAATTGACCATTAACTCGGCACATTTTTCAGTTAAGCGTTTTGTTACTAAAGAACAAAACAATGACATTATTGTTTTTCAGCTATCAAACTGTTGATAACTGAAAAGCACTCATTTTTTTATTTTTCACATCCCATCACCGGGGGTTGACGTGAGTATAACAGTCACTCTTTTTGGACAAATCCTCACTTTTGTCGTGCTAGTCATGTTTGTTTGGCGGTTTTTATGGGGCCCAATGACCGAAATGATGGAAGGCCGCCAGGTTCGCATTGCTGAAGGCTTAGCAGCCGCAGATCGGGGTCAACATGATTTAGAATTAGCCGAACAACGAGCTGCGGCTCGTTTACGTGAAGCCAAACAAGATTCGGCGGATATTGTAGCAGCGGCGGGGCAACGCGCCAACGAAATCATCGAAGAAGCCAAGGAAGATGCACGAGTTGAAGGACAGCGTCAATTGGCAGCGGCCATGGCAGAAATTGAGCAAGAAAGCAATCGTGCCAGAGAAGATTTGCGTCGGCATTTTGGGAATTTGGTAATAGCCACCGCAGAAAAAGTTTTAGAACATGAAATAGATGCAGTAGCGCATAATGAAGTCATCAAGAAAATGATGATAAAATTCTAAGCATCATGTATTTGAAAGTAGGGGCGAACCTTTGTGTTCGCCCTCTTTTAATTAAGACTTCTTAGACAACTGCTGTTGACTGATAACTGATAACTGATAACTGATATGGCAGAATTTGCAACATTAGCACGGCCTTATGCAGAAGCGGTGTTTGAATTAGCCCTTGAAGGGGGCAACTTTGATGAATGGTCAAATAACTTAAATTTTTTATCGACAGTCATTGAAGAACCAAGCATGGCCAAGGTGATTGTGAATCCAGAAATTGGTAAGCACACCTTAACACGCATCTTGCTTGATATCGGTAACGACTATCTCAGTACACTAGGTCAAAACTTAGTTAAAATGCTGGTAGATAATCACAGATTAGCGGTAACATGGCAAATCGCGCTTCAATATGAACAATTAAAAGCGCAACATCAGGGGTATCTTCAAGTGGAGATTGCCTCTGCCTATCCGGTTGAACCTGAGCAGCAGCAAGAAATCGAAACGATTTTACAAAAACGTTTGGGTAAAGCCATTGACATCAAAACCTATATTGACAAATCCCTGCTGGGCGGTTGGTTAATTCGTACCGGCGATGACGTCATTGATCTCTCTATTAAGGGACATCTCCAACGATTAGCTTTCGAGTTGCGCTGTTAAAGCGAGAGAAATGTAAATGCAGCAGATTAATCCCTCTGAAATAAGCGAACTAATAAAACTTAAAATCCAAAGTTACGATTTGGCGACGGAATCACGTAGTGAAGGGACCGTCGTCAGCATCACTGATGGTATTGTTCGTATTCACGGCCTAGCCAGTGCCGTGCAAGGTGAAATGTTAGAATTTCCTGGCGGTTCCTTTGGTTTGGCGCTCAATCTTGAGCGCGATTCCGTCGGGGGAGTGGTATTAGGGCCTTATGAACACCTCACGGAAGGCGATAAGGTCAAATGTACAGGCCGTATTCTGGAAGTACCAGTCGGTGAAGAACTCTTAGGCCGTGTCATCAACCCCTTAGGGGAACCGATTGATGGCAAAGGCCCTGTGCATACTAAACAGCGTTTACCTATTGAACGCATTGCCCCAGGTGTCATCAGTCGTCAATCGGTGAGTCAACCCGTACAAACGGGTTTAAAGGCCATTGACTCTATGGTACCGATTGGACGTGGACAACGTGAATTAATTATCGGCGACCGTCAAACCGGTAAAACGGCCCTGGCGCTTGACACGATCATTAATCAAAAAGGCACGGGCATTAAATGTATTTACGTTGCAATCGGTCAAAAAGCCTCATCAGTTGTCAACGTGGTGCATAAACTAGAAGAATATGGCGCGATGGAACATACCATCATTGTCGCAGCGAATGCTTCCGATGCCGCCTCTTTACAGTTTATCGCCCCTTACGCTGGCTGCTCAATGGGAGAATTTTTCCGTGATCGCGGCGAAGATGCCTTGATAATCTATGACGACTTGACTAAACAAGCCTGGGCCTATCGTCAAGTCTCGTTGTTGTTACGCCGGCCACCAGGGCGTGAGGCCTATCCGGGAGATGTGTTTTACTTACACTCCCGTTTACTGGAACGCGCCTCTCGTCTCAATTCGGACTACATTGAAAAACTCACGAACGGTGAAGTGAAAGGCAAAACAGGTTCCTTAACGGCCTTACCGATTATTGAAACCCAAGCGGGTGACGTATCGGCCTTCGTGCCCACCAACGTGATATCGATTACAGACGGGCAAATTTTCTTAGAAACAGACTTGTTTAACGCGAATATTCGCCCCGCGATCAATGCCGGTTTATCGGTATCTCGTGTCGGTGGTGCCGCGCAAACCAAGATCATTAAAAAACTCGGTAGCAGCATCCGTTTAGATTTAGCCCAATACCGTGAATTAGCGGCATTTGCCCAATTTGCTTCAGACTTAGACGAAAACACCCGTAAACAGATTGAACGTGGGCAACGGGTAACGGAGTTGATGAAGCAAAAGCAGTATCTACCGTTGACAGTAGCAGAAATGGCTATTTCCCTGTATGCAGCTAATGAGGGCTATTTAGACGATCTCGAAGTGAAAAAAGTCGTTGATTTTGAACATGCTTTACACACTTACATGAGAGCCAATCATGGCGAGTTGCTGAAAAAAGTCAATGAAACCGGCGACTACAGCGCAGAGATTGCTGATGGTTTCAAAGCCGCTTTAGAGGATTTTAAAGCGAATCATGCTTGGTAAGTTGTTTGTTGTTTGTTTTTAAGTCATGATGTAATGTGAGTGATAGAACGCTGATGATACTGATTGTCATGAACGACGCTGATTTTTTTATCAGTGTTAATCATGCCATCATCAGTCAAATCAGCGTTCTATCTAATCTATAACGACATCACCCACATTGCAGCCCTACCTTTCTTTTATTGAAAAACCACTTTTTTACTCCTTTCACCTCAACCTCCCTTTTGCCTTTCACGCCGCCATTTTAGAGATAATAACATGCCATTAAAACGATTTTCAGTCAAAGGTTTCAAGAATTTTCGTCAAGAAATTGTCCTTGAAAATATGGGGAATATTTGTGTCATTCATGGAGAAAATAATATAGGCAAATCCAATATACTTGAAGCAATGCGTTTGTTTTTATCGAATGATTGGGATAAACAAATGATGAACTTCAATGAAATGTTTACTTTTGGACGACATGATCCGATAGAAATGTCTGTCACCTTCGCTTGTCAAAAAGAGAATGAGGTGACTTTAAAACGTTCTATTCAAAATGATGAAGACTCTAGCATTTTATTCTCTGACATTCCAATTCAGATTAGCAACACGGCTCAAAATGAGACTCAAAATACATGCTTGACTCATTTCCTTAAAAAACAATTTGCTTTGATTGGCGTTGATCGTCAAATTAACAATACAGAAACGAAAAAAGAGCGTTGTATCGTCCCTCAATCTCTTCTCTTGCAACTTTATGATATTAAAGATTCGCCAGAACCTGCCGTTTTTGAAAAATGGGAACTCTTTGTCTCAACCTTACAAAAGTTTAAAGATGTACTGGGCGAAGGTGAATTTCTTGCCGTATTTGAGCGTCAATCTAATCGTGCTAATCTGATGTTTCAACCTAAAATAAAACCGAAACGTAGAATACCGATAGAAATACTCGGTTCCGGCATTCAACAGATTATAGCCCTGATTGCCAGATTGTTAGTGAGTGATGCCGATTTTATCGCGATTGAAGAACCCGAATTGAATTTACGTTATACCTTACAATTGCGTTTACGAGACATTCTAAGTGAAATAGTCAAATCAAAAGTAGGCCCTCAACAGATATTTTTAACCAGCCATTCTCCAGCCTTTGAATATGGTGAACATTTTTATGCCATGAAAACGACTGATGAGGGGCCAATAATAGAACACCTGCCTATCAAACAAGCCCCCTTCTTTACAAAACATAATCTCATTGATGCCAGTCGGGGTGCTAAAACAGCACCACAATGTTATGTCACGAGTGAAGGATTGGTCAAATTACCTGAAGAGACTTGTCAAGAACTTGGCATTGAACAAGGAGGCGGTATTGTTATTTTAAAACGCAAAGATAATAAACATATAGAACTCTTAACAGATGAACAATATTTTGA
>JAYQWI020000758.1:0-12022 GCA_035871815.2 Candidatus Parabeggiatoa communis | reverse complement strand
ACCCTAAGGTGTGTTTTCTCAGACAACACGCCATATATTTTTTCGATTTTCCTTACAAACTTAGATTGTAGCTGGCTTCAGTCTTCGGCTTTGAACTGGCAATCAGTTGATGAAGATGTAAAAGTAAATCATCGCGATTGTATGTTTCTTTTTGAAAAATAGTTTCGACATTGCCTTGTAAACGGGCTTGTTCTTCTGGACTCAAATGGGTAGAGGTTAACACGATAACCGGAATGGAAGACCATTTTTCGTTTTCGCGCAGCTGGCTTAAAAATTCAAATCCATCCATGACTGGCATGATTAAATCTAGCAAAATTAAAGACGGTTTTTTATTATTCAGTTGATCAAGCGCGACTTTGCCATTTTCGGCTTTAAAAACGCGCCAACCCACATTTTTAAGCATTTCTACCACCACTTCGCGGATGACAACATCGTCTTCAACAACCATCACTAAATTTTGTGAGTCATCCTTTATACGGTACTTGTCTAAAATAAAGGCTAATTGTTCATGGCGTACAGGCTTAAGAAGATAGTCGGTGGCACCCAGGGCATAACCCTCGTTTTGATGATCTTCAATTGATGTCATAATGACTGGAATGTCCGATAACAAGGGATTACTTTTCAGTTTTGAAAGGACATCCCAGCCATCTATGCCCGGCATTTTGACATCAAGGATAATGGCATCGGGACGCAGTTTTTTGACCAGTTTGAATCCTTCCGTTCCACTTGCTGCCACCGCGACAGCATAACCCAGCTTGCTCAAGTACCCTTTAAATAATTCGCGAACCGTACTGTCGTCATCAATGACTAAAATAATGCCGTCGCCCTTTAACAACAATTCTTTGGTCAATTGCGTGATAGGTTTGCTGACAATCATAGGTAAGATCACCGTAAACATGCTGCCATGCCCAAATTCGCTGACCAGGTTGATATTGCCACCCATCATTTCAGTAAATTCTTTCGTAATGGCCAAACCTAAGCCAGTTCCCCCATATTTGCGGGTTGTGGATGAATCTGCTTGAGTAAAAGGTTGAAACAATTTGTCTTGTTGTTCAGCTGTCATACCAATGCCATCATCAGTGACGCACAAACGAATCCATTTTTCATCTTCTACCACTTGAAGGGAAGCTTCTATGCTGATGAGACCGTGCTCAGTGAATTTAGCCGCATTACTCAACAGATTCAATAGAATCTGTCGCAATTTTGTCTGGTCTGCGTACATCTCGCCCAGTTCTTCTTCAGATTGCACAGTGAAAGTATTGTTCTTTTGTTCCAGCAGCGGTTGGATCGTACTGACTATCTCGTTAAAAACAGTTGCGAGGTTAAACGTTTCAAGATGCATATCCATTTTGCCCGCTTCTATTTTAGAGAGATCCAACACATCATTGATCAGGCCTAACAAATGTTTACCGGCAGTATGAACCCGTAGCAAGTCTGGAATCAAATCATCTTGTCCCAAATCTTCAGCTTCTTCCTTTAACATTTCACTGTAACCGATGATGGCATTTAAAGGGGTTCGCAGTTCATGACTCATATTGGCCAAAAACTGACTTTTAGAAAGATTAGCAGCCTCTGCAATGGTGCGTGCGTTTTCAGCCGCATTTTTAGCTTCCATTAAAGCCGCTTCCGCCCGCTTACGTTCTGTTATATCACTAAACGTGACAACCGCTCCCGTTATTTCACCATTTTCTAGGATAGGGGTGGTTATATATTCAACAGCAAAACAACGACCATCCTTATGCCAAAAAACCTCATCATCCCGTTGATAACTGTTACCATCACAAAGCGCAGCGTGAATCGGACAGTCATCGGCCCGATAGGGGGTACCGTCTTTTTTAGAATGATGTACAACTTCGTGTTGATTGCTGCCAATTAATTCATCCACTTCGTATCCCAGCATTTTAGCCGCAGTCGGATTGACAAGTATAGTATCTCCTTGTCTGTCTAAGCCAAAAATACCTTCACCGGCTGATTCTAAAATGAGTTTGTTTTGTTTGCTAAGTGCTTCTAATGCCGCATCGACCAGTTTACGTTCATTTATTTCGGCTTGTAATTGCTGATTAGTGGCTGACAGTTCTTGAGTACGCTCTTGTACCCGCTGCTCCAACAGATCATGTGCTTCTTGTAATTTTTTTTCTATTTGTTTACGTTCATGAATTTCTTGTTTAAGTTTTTGATTCGCTTCTAAAAGTTCTGCGGTTCGATCTTGGACTTTACGTTCTAAATCTTGGTTATGATATCGTTCTTGTTCAATAAAGCGCAGATATGATTTAATTCTATTAATTAATTGATTGGCATCAATAGGTTTGGTGAGATAATCGGCAGCGCCGATAGCAAACCCTTTTTGCTTAAATTCCTCAGATTTATAAGCGGCTGTCAGAAAGACAATTGGAATATGTTGCGTTTTTTTACGCGAGCGAATTAATTGGGCCGTTTCAAAACCATCCATTTCGGGCATTTGTACATCAAGGATAATCAAATCTACTTTTTCTTGCAAAAGGATTTGTAAAGCGATTACGCCCGATTCCGCTTCAAAAATTTGTGCCTCAAGATGCTCATTAATCAGAGTGTGCAAGGTAAAAAGGTTATTTTGATTATCATCAACAATAAGTATATTAAGCGATTGATTTTTTGACATTTTTATTGCCTTTTCTATTCAATACCTTCGCCACGAGTCAAATAGCGAATCGCTTCTAAAAAAAACGAGAACAAACTTCAAAGTTGCAAAACGCTTAAATCTAATACTATGATAAGATTAAGATTGATTTGACGACTTTCATCAAATTGAAATCACACTCTTTTCATCAAGAGAATTAAAATGAGCGGTTAACATAGAGAGCATTTCTCAGAGAACGATTCACTAATTGTAACAAATAAGGGCCTATTTGATCTATGGGCAAAATTTTATCCACTTTTGTAGCCGCAATAGCAGATTGAGGCATAGCATCGGCTTCTGCTGTTTTTGGGTCTTGAACAATCACATATCCACCTATTTCTTTAATTTTCTTAAGCCCTTGGCTACCATCGTGGTTGGCACCCGTTAAAATAATCCCAATCAGTTTGTCTCGGTAAGCATAAATGGCCGTCTCAAATAAGACATCCACTGCAGGACGTGCAAAATTGACGGGGCCTTCTATTGAGAGAGAAAAACTCCGATCTTCTTCTATCAATAAATGGTAATTGGGCGGAGCAAGATACACGACACTGTCAGTAATGGCTTCTTTTTCATCCGCTTGTTTAACCCTTAACCCACATTTAGAACCTAAAATTTTGGCTAAATAGCTATCCGAATGGGGATGTAAATGTTGTACAATAATGATGGGTAATGGGAAATCGCTTGGCAGTGCTCCTAAAATCGCACTAAGTGCTTTAATTCCGCCAGCAGATGATCCTATAACCACCGCTTCAAATCGCTTCTTGCCGACTTTCATCTGTTATCAGTTGTCCGTTATCAGTTATCAATGAATTATCAGCTATAGTTCTAAGTCTCAGTAATGGAAATATTTTCGGTAGTGATGGGGTGATATGATAGAACGCTGATTCCGCTTCTTGTCATGATTTAATTTAATTTAGCGTAGCACAGGTTCCACGCAAAAGTATTTCGCGATAAAAACTTTTGCGTGAAATTGATATATCAGGTTATTTTACGATAAATTTTTTCTTCTCTAACAACATCTTCAAAAGCATCAGAATATTCTGAAAATCGTATGCTTTCTTTGGAGCCCAGACAGAGAAAACCGTCTAAGCAAAGGCTATCAAAAAACAGACCTAATGCACGGTGTTGCAATTCACGGTTAAAATAAATCAACACATTTCGACACATAATCAAGTTCATCTCTCCAAATACGCCATCTGTGGCTAAGTTGTGATCAGAAAATAGAATATTTTCTTTTAGAGATTTCTCCATAACGACATGATCATAATGTGCTGTATAATAATCGGAAAAAGATTCTCGTCCCCCCGCTTTTTGATAATTTGCCGTGTATTGCTTCAGTTTGCTGATATCGAAAATACCATCCTTAGCCTGTTTTAACACGACTTCATTCATATCTGTTGCGTAAATCTGAGTGCGTTCATATAAGCCTTCTTCTTTTAGAAGAATGGCCATTGAATACACTTCTTCTCCACTCGAACAACCGGCATGCCATATTTTCAAAAAGGGAAAGTTTTTTAACGCGGGTATAACCTTGTTTCTGAGTGCCAGATAAAAACTGGGGTCTCTAAACATCTCCGTTACATTTATAGAGAGATCCAACAATAATCTTTCAAAAAAAGAGACATCATAAAGTAGTCGATGCTGCATGGCGGAAATACTAGGCAGCCCTTCTTTAATCAACTGATGTTGAACCCGCCGTTTTATTGAGGCTTTGGCATAATTTCTAAAGTCATAACCGTATTTCAGGTAAATGGCTTGTAACAACAATTGCAATTCAATGTTTTGGGTATCAAGATCATCCATACGAGTTAATTCGTGTTCATGGTACGATTGGTATTTTGCTTGAGTGAAAGGGCAACCACATTACCTCTACAATATTGATGTTTGTAAGCGCAATCTCTTGTGGTTGACCCGACTCAAGCACTTTTAAGAGTGCTTGATAGCTTGGTCTATTTTTTGATATAATGTGTCCTGTGTTTGTGATTCTGCAATGAGTTCATGAATCTGCCAGACTAATTTTTCTTGGTTATAAGCGTTTTTGTTCAAAATGGTTTCTACCGATTTATTTAAACGTGCTTCTTCTGCATTCAGTTCTTTTGAAGTCAATACAATAACCGGTATAGAACGCCATTTTTCCTTTTTTTGCAAGCGAGTCAGGAATTCAAATCCATCCATCACTGGCATTGATAAGTCAAGTAAAATCAATGAGGGTTTTTTACGCTCAAGGTGTTCTAGGGCAACTTGTCCATTTTCCGCTTGAAATACGTTCAAGCCTTTAAATTCAAGAATAGTCGCCATGGTAATACGATGCCCTTCTTCATCATCAACCAGCATAACCAGATTGTCTGAGTTATCACCTATATGGTATTTTTCGAGTACGGCCGTTAATTGATCACGCTTCAGTGGCTTAGCCATATAGTCGGTGGGTTTCATCGCATACCCGTTTTGATCTTCCATTGAAATCATAATCACAGGTATCTGTGCTAACAGAGAATCACTTTTGAGCATAGAGAGTATTCGCCAACCATCCATATCAGGCATTTGGACATCAAGCAGAATCGCATCAGGACGCAGTTTGTTAGCCAATTTCAGGCCCTCTAATCCATCGGCTGCCACTGCCACAGCATAACCAAGCTGACTCAAATCCGCTTTAAGCGACTCACGCACGTTCGCATCATCATCAATCACTAAAACAATCCCACTTCCCTTCAACACAGCATTGTCTTGTTGATCAGATTGAATATTAATGCGTGCTGTTTTTGTCGGCAAAGAGATAATAAAGGTGCTACCGATGCCAAATTCGCTCTTGACTTCAAGCGTACCCCCCATCATTTCAGCAAAGTGTTTGGTAATGGCTAAACCTAAACCGGTACCACCGTAGCGACGAGTGGTAGAAGAATCAGCCTGATTAAACGGTTGAAAGAGTTTTTGTTGCTGTGCTTCTGTCATACCAATGCCTTCGTCAGCAACATGAAAAAGGATCCATTCGCCTTCGTTTTTGACTTGACGTTCAATCTTAAAACGGATGGTTCCCCTCTCTGTAAATTTAGTGGCATTGCTTAATAAATTCAACAGCATCTGACGCAATTTAGTCTGGTCAGTCTGTATTTTTACCAAGTGCTTGGAAAATTCTATTTCTAGGGTATTAGCGTTTTTTTCGATCAAAGGTTGAATCGTGCTAACGACTTCATTGAGCAGGATTTCAATATCGACACGCTCAACAAACAATTCCATTTTACCCGCTTCAATTTTAGAGATATCCAATACCCCATTTATCAGTCCTAATAAATGCTTAGCAGCCGCGTAAACCTTTTCTAAGTCGGGAATGCAGTCATCTTGTTCTAAGTGTTCTGACTCTTCTGCATTTTCTTTTAACATTTCCGTGTAACCCATAATGGCATTTAACGGTGTACGCAGTTCATGACTCATATTCGCTAAAAACTGACTTTTAGACAGGTTAGCGGTTTCAGCGGCTTCTTTGGCATCATTCAGTGCCTCTTCTATTCTTAAACGCTCAGTAATTTCTTGTTTCAATAACTTATTAGCTTCTAACAACTCAGCCGTGCGTTCATGAACTTTAGATTCTAAATCTATTTTATGCTGGCGATCTTGTTCAATAAAACGCCAATAAGATTGAATCCTGCTAATTAATTGAGGCGTATCAATGGGTTTCGTAAGATAATCTGCTGCCCCAATAGCAAAACCTTTTTGTTGAAATTCCTTTGATTTATAAGCCGCTGTGAGAAAAACAATTGGAATATGTCGCGTTTTCTTACGGGCATGGATAGCTTTTGCCGTTTCAAAACCATCCATATCTGGCATCTGCACATCAAGAATAATCAAATCCACTTTTTCTTCTAGGAGAATGCCTAGGGCGGCATGACCTGATTGCGCTTCTAAAATATTAACCTTAATATACTCTTTTATCAGGGTGTGCAAGGTAAAGAGGTTATTTTTATTGTCATCAACAATCAATATCGTTATCGGTTCAGTTTTTGACATTTTTTAATCATTTATCATTTAAAAAAATGGGAAACTTTATTTTATCTCTATTTTTTCTGTTTGTCATAATAAATTATCAGTATCATCGTTTCGACGCGATGCCTCGCGTCTCTGATACCTCGCGTTTTTACCCTAAAAAATCGTTTCGACGCGATGCCTCGCGTCTCCGATGCCTCGCGTCTCTGATGTTTCGCGTCTTTACCCCTCAAAAATCGTAGAGACGCGAGCATCGCGTCTCTACCCCTAATCGTTTCGACGCGATCATTTCGATGCGAACATAGAGACGCGAGCATCGCGTCTCTACCCCTTATCGTTTCGACGCGATCGTTTCGATGCGAACATAGAGACGCGAGCATCGCGTCTCTACCCATTATTGTAATGAATAAGTCTTTATTGTCAATTCTTAATTGAAAAATGATGAAGCTGCGACTGGTGGGCCACACGTTACCCACCCACATGCCTGTTCACCGATAAAGCCATACACGCATCAAGGAAATCAGTTTATCGGTGTCCACTGGTTTGGTGAGATAATCATTGGCTCCAGCCTCAATACATTTCGCTTTATCACCCTTCATGGCTTTCGCTGTCAAAGCAATAATGGGTAATTTACGGAAACCCACTTGGGCTCTTATTTTTCGCATAGCTTCATAGCCATCCATTTCTGGCATCATAATATCCATCAAAATGAGGTCAATATCATCCTGTTTTTCTAACAAGGCCACACCTTCTTTGCCATTTTGACCACAGACGACTTCCATATCGTTGTCTTCCAGCACGGTTGCTAAGGCAAACACATTTCGCGTATCATCATCTACAATCAGCACTTTTTTATTCTTCAGAATCGCCGCTTTGTCATGTACCATTCGTAACATTTTGCGCTTGTCTTCAGGCAACTTGGCTTCGACTTGATGGAGAAAGAGGGTCGCTTCATCTAATAAACGTACCGGCGATCTCACCGATTTAATAGTGATATGTTCTTCACATTGTAGCAATAATCCTTCTTCTATCGCTGTCAATTCGCGATCCACGTAGAGAATCAAAGGGGTTTGACGTAACGCTTTTTGTTGTACGATTTGTTCAATCAATTTGATGCCAGAACGCTGTTCGACATCGATATCTAAGATCAGACAATCAAATGCTGTCTCTTCGAGATGTTTTAAGGCCATCGCTTTGCTTGTCGCGAGGGTGATTTGAATATCGTCACTCTTAATCATATCCAGCATTTGTTGCTGATGCGCGTCGTTATCGACCACGATTAAGAGATTTTTCACTGTTGTGCTAATAAACTCCTCTATTTTTTGGAAGGCTTCACCCAATTGTTCCATATTGACGGGTTTAAGCAAATAGCCAATTGCGCCCATTTTTTTCGCGGTCATTTTGTGATCAGAACCTGACACAAAATGCACTGGAATATGCCGTGTTTCTGGATTATCTTTCAGCCTTTCCATAACCGTCCAGCCATCTAATTGGGGTAATCCGACATCAAGAATAATGGCATTAGGTTGGTATTCGATAGCCAATTGCAAGCCCGTTTTGCCATCTTCTGCAACAAGACACTTAAAATGCTTTTCTCGTGCTATTTCCATAAGCAGATTTGAAAATGTCTGATCATCTTCAATGATTAACAGGGTTTTATTTTCTGTTGTCAAATTTTCTCGGTCATCCGTAATACTCTGAAATTCAATCTTTTCGTGAGAGCTTTTAGCTATCCGGGTATCATCTCTCTGCAATGATGTTTCTTGGAGGTTTGAACGCAGCCTATCTCCTGACTGCTGAGTCCTGACTTCTGACTCTTGACTCCTGACTGCTACCTCCTGTTTCCTGACTCTTTCAGGAAAATAGAGCGTAAAAGTGCTACCTTGCTCGGTTTCACTAGAGACTTGAATGTCGCCTCCGAGCAATCGGGCTAACTGGCGAGAAATGGATAAGCCCAATCCGCTTCCACCGTAGCGGCGGCTAGTCGTACCATCCACTTGTTGAAAGGCTTCAAAGATAACCTTTTGTTTATCTTCAGGAATACCAATACCGGTATCTGATACACTGAGATGGATCCAATTTTCTCCCGCTTCCTGTGGTTCCCCCTTTTGAAAAAGAGGGGTTAAAGGGGAATTTGATTTTTGCAGAGTTAATTTGACTTCGCCTTCACTGGTAAACTTAAAAGCATTGGAAAGCAGATTCTTAATGATTTGTTGGAGTTTTTGGACATCAGTATTGATGCTAGGGGGCAAGTCTTCGGCCAGTGTGATATAAAAATTCACCGCTTTTTTCTCAGCAACATGACGGAATTGATGTTCCAGATTTTCCACCAAGTCTGTCAATGACAGATTTTCAAGATGAACTGCCATCTTACCCGCTTCGACTTTGGATAAATCTAATATGTCATTGATGAGCGTTAGCAAGTCAGAACCTGCACTATAAATCGTTCGTGCATATTCCACCTGTTTGTCGTTCAAATTACCGACTTTATTATCAGCTAACAATTGAGCTAGAATCAACAAACTATTTAAAGGTGTGCGTAGTTCATGAGACATATTGGCGAGAAATTCAGATTTATATTGACTCGATAGTTCCAACTCTTCCGCTTTGATTTGAATCGCTTGCTGAGATTTTTCTAACGCTTGGTTCTTTTTACGGATATCCTCTTTTTGCCGTTCCAGTTCACTCGTTCGCTCTTCTAGTTCTTCGTTAGTCTGGCGCAGCTCTTCTTGTTGCGTTTGTAATTCTTCTGTTTGACTTTGAAGTTCTTCCGATTGGCTTTGTAATTCCTCTTTTTGATGTTGCAATTCTTCCGTTTGCCCTTGTAAGATTGCCTTCTGACTTTCAAGCGTTTTCGATTGAGTTTGCGTTTGTTGTAACAGTTCTTGCAACTTAGTACGTGATTCAACAGAATTCATTGCAATACCTATACTGGGCATCACTTGATTAAGCCATTCGATTTGAATGTCGGTTAAGGGATTTAAAGAACCTAAAACAATCACACCTTTAACCACTGTTTCATGGAGAAAGGGAATCATTAAAAGATGTTTAGGCATTTCTTCGCCTAATCCAGCATTTATCGTGATGTGTATACTTTCCTGCCCTTTCGCCGCCCGCTCAATCAGGCCTTGGCTAAATTCAAATTCATCGCCCATATTTTTGCGTCGCGTATAGGCATAACTGGCAACTTGTTTCAGACGGAAAGTCTGATTTAAACCTTCTAGAGTATGCTCAACCAAATAGCATATCCCAATTTGTCCTTCTAAATAGAGGGTAATAAAAGAAACGATATTATGGGCCAAATCTACGATCGTCAAATCACCACTCATTTGATCATGTAACTGTGTTTGCCCGGTTTTAAACCAATCTTGTACTTCATTTTTGGTCGTCACCCGGCGCAAAGTCTGGGTCATCTCAGACACGGCATGACCGAGTTGATCTTGTTCACAACGCAGTATCACTTCCTGATGGTAATCACCCATTGCAATGGCATTCGCCTGTTTGATCGTGTCATTCATACTGTTTTTTAATTGTTGGGCAGACAGAATAATTTCAGCCATTTCATTTTTTTCAGGATAGATGATGTCCTCTTCCACCAGTTTGCCCAGTGCTAATGTTTTTAAATGTTGGTTTAAAGATAATAAAGGGGCTAATAAACTACGCCCAATAAAACGGTTTGTAAAAAACAGTAGACTGATGCCAATTAAGACAGTGAATACAACGATTGCCCATAGCGATTCTTGTCGGGCCTTAAGTGCGGCATCGCGCAGCGTTTCCATGTTTTGGCGATGTTGTTTGATCAGATCGCGTAGGTTTGAAATCGCTTTGTCATACGCAACCCGTCCTTCTTGAATTATGACTTGTAGCGCGTCTTCTTTCGTAAAGTCTTGACTGAGCAGCAAAACCTTTTGAGCAATCTTGTGAAATTGTTGCCAATTTTTATGGAAAATCTGTAGGTGTTCGAGATGCTTATCGGCCTCATGATAGCTATTACCGGTATATATTTCATCAAGCGATTGAATATGCTCATTTATTTTATGATTCAATTGGCCCATTTCCTGTTCCAATTGTTGCATGGTTTCCACGTCAGAAATACCACTATGCACAACTAAACGCAGCCACCTTTCCCAAGCCAATTCTTCTAGCTCGTTAATTTTCAAAATCGGTTCCGCTTCCAGTTCTACTAATGAGAGAGAAGTACGGGCGACATAATGGGTATAAAAAAAACCAATCCCGCCAAGCACAGCCAAGCAGACAATCGTGATAACAGTATTAATCAGTAATTTAGAACGAATACGCATAATTTTTGTTTAATTTATAATTTGAGCCCTTTTGAAAATGCGCCATTATTTTTCAGACGAATTTTGATAAAAGCTATCATCAATAAAGGCCTCAAGATTAACTTTGTTGATAATGCCAGCCTGTATAGAAATAGCCATAATCGTTTGGAAATCTTCTCGTTTTGGATTGAGATCAGAAAAGGATATACGATTAGACGGATTTTGTAATCCCCTAATAACCGTCGCTTCTGAATGTGGATAATAGGTTTTTGAAGTGATGCTTGCGACTTTTTTAGAGCCATTTTCTAATTTATCTTTATCAATCCATTTTCCGGCCCGAATCAGACTATCAACCCATTCTTGAATAGCATCGCTGTGGTTTTTGATCACCTTTTGATTAACCACAACAATACATTCAACATGATGATTGATGATGTCTTTGGTGAGTACTAGGATATTACCAATACCATCGTGTTGTGCCTTCGCGCCGAAAGGTTCTGCAACAATGAAGGCTTCAATTCGGCCTAAGCGCATAGCCTTTATCATATTCGGCGGCGCAATCACTTTTGCCTTCACATCTTTGAGAGAAATACCGCTATCCATCAAGTAGTGATTGAGTAAAGCAGTATGGGTGGCTTTTCTATTAGGAATACCAATCGCTTTACCTTTTAAATCCGCCCCGGAATGAATAGGCAAGCCCGTTTTAACGATAATGGCAGAACCATCGCGGTGTGCTAATAAAATCGTTTTAATATCAAGCCCTTGATTAAATAAATCCATTGCTAAAGGGGATAAGATCAAGGCTGCATCAATGACACCCGCTTTGAGGGCCCCTACCATTTCGCGCCAAGCTTTAAACATTTTAGGTTGAATTTCAACTTGTTCAAATGTGCATCTATCCTGACGATGTGAAACCAACAAAGTGAGATGATCAAGAATGGGCAAATAACCCACTTTTAATTGAAGTTTTGGGGCAGCATTGGCATACCCTAAAAACATAAGATATCCTAACAGTATGATGAGGATAGATTTGATAATATTCTTCATAATAAAAACCACAACTACAAGGATTATATATAAGAAAGGATTAAAACCTATAACGACAAGG
>JAYQWI020000757.1:0-5751 GCA_035871815.2 Candidatus Parabeggiatoa communis | reverse complement strand
TGTGTGTTGAAAAAAAGGCAGAAGGCTTTGTCTGTAGCCTCCCAGAACCAAAGCCGCAAGATGATAGTAATGTTTATGAAAATCAGAAAGAAAAACGCGAATTTGAAGAACTGAATCAATCTATTTTTTAGGAGCATAATGTTGATGCTAGGAAAGCAAATTCGTAAACAAATCACAGCCATTAATTTACCCCTTTAGGGCCCTTGCGTGAAAATAATATACCCACTCATTTTATAAATTTGGGGAATTTTATTTTTCCGCAAGGGCATTAAATGGCAGTGATCTTATTACGCTTGTTTAACTGATTAACTCAATCCACGCAATAAATCTGCTTGAATATCTTCAACGTCTTCTAAACCTACCGAAATACGAATCAGACCCTCATTAATACCCGTAGCCTGACGTTGTTCTGGTGTTAGCCGCCCATGAGTCGTCGTTGCTGGATGTGTAACGGTTGTTTTAGTATCACCTAGATTAGCTGTAATCGAGATTACCCGTGTTGAATCTATTACGTGCCAAGCAGCCTCAATCCCCCCTTTCACTTCAAACGAAACTAAACCACCAAACCGGCTTTGTTGCTTCTTGGCTAAAGCCTGTTGAGGATGAGAAGCTAAGCCAGGATAGTAAATGCGCTCTACCGCCTCTTGTTTTTCCAACCAATTCGCTAATGCTTCTGCATTATCACAATGCTTCTGCATACGCAAATTCAGCGTTTCTAATCCCTTCAGAAAAATCCACGCATTAAACGGACTCATAGTTGTTCCGCCTGAACGAAGTATGGCGAAAATGTCACCCCCAACCAGTTTTTCTGAACCCACTACTGCGCCACCTATACACCGCCCTTGCCCATCTAAATATTTTGTAGCAGAATGAACTACTATATCCGCACCTAAAGCCAAAGGTTTTTGCAACGCTGGAGTACAAAAACAATTGTCAACCACTAACAAACAATTGTGGACATGGGCTAATTCTGCTAATGCTGGAATATCGCCCATTTCCATAAGCGGGTTAGAAGGTGTTTCTAGGAACAATAACTTCGTATTAGGTTGGATAGCAGCTTGCCAACTCTCCATATCCTTTAAATTCACAAACGTCGTTTTGATATCAAACTTTGACAAGATATTATTAAACAATACCACGGTTGTACCAAAAATACTTTGTGAAGCGACAATATGATCACCCGCTTTGAGTAAACCTAAACAGGTGCTAAAAATGGCTGACATACCTGATGAAGTTGCCATACCACGCTCTCCACCTTCCAAGGTTGCCAATCGTTCTTCAAAATTACGCACTGTAGGATTAGTAAAACGCGAATAAATATTACCCGGTTCCTTATGTGAAAATCGCGCTGCTGCTTCAGCGGCATTTTTGAAAACATAGCTAGAAGTCGGAAAAATGGCCTCACTATGTTCCCCCTCTTGAGTACGCACCTGTCCAACCCTAATGGCACGAGTATTAAAACCAAATTCATCCCAATCGTTCATTATTTATCCTTGTGTCATTTCTGTTTTCACCACAAGTTAGTCCTTCCCAACAAAACCCTGTAGGTTATTAAAAATCAATTATTTGGCAACAAACTAAAATTAATCTCGCTTTCCCTCGTTACTGCATTTGTGTCCTCAATTCACAAACTAAGTTTGCGAAAGCATTCTTTTTGAGTTTTACTGATATGAAACATTATTGCGCTAAAAAATGATAAACAATTACAAAACAACAAAAACACATCTCTACATCTGATCACTGATTATACAAATCAAGAATTTCAGTATGGAGCGCCTTGCCTTCCGTTTTAGCCGCATCACTCCGAGCATTTGCAAGGGCATCAAGATACTTTTTATCGACATCATTAGTCACATATTGACCCGTGAAACAAGACGTATCAAACTGTTTAAGACTTTTATTACCCTTGCGAGCACAACCAATCAAGTCTTCTAAATCTTGGTATATCAACCAGTCAGCACCAATGACTTTCGCAATTTCATCGGGAGTACGATTATGCGCGAGTAACTCATCCGCTGATGGCATATCAATCCCATAAACATTAGGATAACGGACAGGCGGAGCGGCAGAAGCAAAATACACTTTATTGGCTCCAGCATCACGCGCCATTTGAATAATTTGTTTAGAAGTTGTACCCCGTACAATGGAATCATCCACTAGCAGAACATTCTTATTTTTAAATTCTAAACTAATGGCATTGAGTTTTTGACGCACGGATTTTTTACGCATACTTTGCCCTGGCATAATAAAAGTGCGCGGGATATAGCGATTTTTGACAAATCCTTCACGGTATTTGCGGTTAAGAATGTAAGCTAATTGCACAGCAGAAGTACGACTGGTATCGGGAATGGGAATCACCACATCGATATCGTGTTTAGGATAAATTTGCAGAATTTTTTTCGCTAACATTTTGCCCATGCGTAAGCGGGCTTTATACACAGAAATACCATCTATGATCGAATCAGGACGTGCGAGGTAAACAATTTCAAAAATACAAGGTGAATAAATAGGATTATCGGCACATTGGCGAGTATACAACTGCCCATCAGCCGTGATGACAATGGCCTCACCGGGCGCAATATCACGTACCAATTCAAACCCAAGTATATCCAAGGCCACACTTTCTGAAGCCACCATATACTCTATCCCAGCTAAAGTCTCACGCTTACCAAATACCACAGGGCGAATCCCGTAAGGATCACGAAACGCGACAATACCTAATCCTGTGATCATCGCGACGGCTGAATACCCACCTCGACAACGTTTATGTACAGCACGAACCGCTTCAAATATATCTTTATGATTGATCTGTAGTTTATTCAATTTATGTAATTCATGGGCAAAAACATTGAGTAGCACTTCAGAATCAGAATTGGTATTGATATGACGTAACTCGTCTCGAAATAAATCCTTCTTTAAGGCATCCGCATTAATCAAATTGCCATTATGCGCCAAGGTAATACCATAAGGAGAGTTCACATAAAAGGGTTGTGCTTCCGCACTTGATTGACAACCGGCGGTTGGATAACGGACATGGCCTATGCCCATATTACCACGCAAATTTAGCATGTGGAGAGTCTGAAAAACATCACGAACCAGACCATTATTTTTACGCAGATACAAACGATCATTTTCACAAGTGACAATACCCGCGGCATCCTGACCACGATGTTGTAATACGGTTAGCCCATCATACAAGGCCTGATTGACACTTGATTTTCCGACAATCCCAACAATTCCGCACATAAAAGAAACAACTCCATACCTAGAAAGATGGTAGCCTCTGTTCAGGCTCAGGATCAAAATTGAATTTAATCGCAATTTCAAGCGGCCAGTGGCTACGCAATTCGACAACAATAGGTTTAAAATTTTGAATCAAAAAGGATTGTTGCCACCATGAAGTCGATGGAAATTGAGTTAATCCAGCCAATATCATTAAAAAAATAACGATAACACCGCCCCGAGAAATACCAAAAAGTACGCCTAAAAGACGATCAGGTACAGATAAGTCTGTACGCCCAATGGAATTGAGGATTAGATAATTCGTCCATTCAAGCAAAATAAAACTAGCCAGAAATAAAGTTATCAACGCCACTGCTAAACGCAGATCGGGAAAAGAAATCAGCGTCATCAATAATTCAGCCAATTCTTCTAAAAAAATGAAAGCTATTACGCCTGAAAATAACCAACCTAAAAATGAAAACAGCTCTCTAACAAAACCATTAAAAAAGCTAAGGACACCAGATAACAAAATCAGAAAAATAATACTAAAATCAGCCCAGTTCATAATGATGACTCCGCGTCAAGCGGTTTTTAATTTTAATTTTAGATACTCCCAAAATCATGTTTTAAGAATAGAATGCCGATTCAACAGATCGAATTAAATCAGTGCTAATCATAACAAGAAGCAGAATCAGCATTCTATCACCCACATTGTAGGATTACCCATTGAACGACGAGGATTGTATATGAAGGGATTAGATCGTGGTGATGCCTCGGTGTGTGTGAGCCCTTATTTATATACAATCCTTGTCGTTGTTATTAAATGCTTAATCCATTGATTTATTTAAGCATTGTTGTTTTATAAACTAGCATACCCGTTGATAAAACAAACATGATAGCAAATTATCGCTAAAGGTTTATATATCAGTTGATGGAAAATATCAGTAAACTAAAGTTCACATGTCCAGTTGTTCATGTTTTTTATAACTCATTGTCGTTAAGTACAACGAATTACTTGGATAAACTAAATATTAGACACAGAGCATCAAAATGAATCATAAGGGGCAACTAGGGAGAAAGCGGGTGTGATTAAAAGTGCGGGGGAGAGCATCCAAAATATACTGTCCACCGTTACAATTTGCGCTTTTGGGGTTAGTCACCTTTAGGTGACTTGAGCTTTCAGACAACTGCTTTAGCTGTTGGCTGTTGGGGTGAAAAACGTAATTTATGACGGTGCTAAGTATAAATTTGGAACGAAGGCACTGTTTTTTTTAGGAGTCCAAAATTTATTTTGGATAACTTTTTATAACTTGATTTGGTTTTACCCCTGCACTTTTAATCGCAGCCTGAGAAAGTAGAAAATAACTGAACGTTGAAATTGCACTGTATACTCTTTTAGTTTCTTTTTGCTTAATGAAATTTCGTAAATATTCTCTACCTGCGCGCTTAGGCAGTTGCGGAAAAATAAAATTTCACATTATTTTTATAATGGTAATATAGTCACATCCCACTTTGGTAAGTCTTCGGAACATTTTCTTCATTAATATGATTGAAATTTTTTAATTCTTTTTTACCAACAACAACCTTTTTCTCATAAGTGTTTTAATTTTTTGGAAGCGTAGGATTATTAGGCTTGAATGTCATATTACCCACCCATTTTATGATGGCATCAATTGTATTCAAAATCGCATAAAGAAAATAATTTTCCAAAGCGGCATAGGTTCAATCGGATTATATAGATTGGGATAAGGTGGATAATAGACAGCAGATATGACTAACTTCGTCTTTTGGGAAAAGAAAACCATGCGTTTAAGAAATGGCTTCAAGTGAGGAAGGGAGCATTATCGAAGTTGATGAGTAATTCATGGATATAGGAATGGAAAGACTTGACTTGCGTGTTCATGTATTCAAACTGAGCATTACGACAAGAATGAAAATTCACCTCCTTTTTGATTGCCTTGTAAACTGTAGCTTAATTCTCTAAGCAAGTCAGCAATTTTTTGACGGCAAATTTGATGCTTTTTTTATACTTAGCACCGCCATAAATTGCGCTGAAGGCTTCGTTCGCGGCCCAAAGCCTTCGGCTCTTAGCAGATATCCGTTTTCAAAACTTGGCGCATTGCCCCCAGAGTTTTTCTTTTTGAATAACGTCAAATCAAATACTTATAGGTGTGCTGTGGCATTTATGCCTCGCCAATTTAAAAACTGATAGGTGCTAAGAATCGAAGGCCATGTTCATCTATAGTTTGTCAGATAAATATGTTGGCCTTTCCAATACGGGATATCAAGGCGTTGATAATTGATAACTGATAACTGATAACTGATAACTGAAAATCTATAACACGAAACTAAGAGTTTGAGACTTTTTTTGATAAGTTCTACTTTGGTGTCCATACTCAAAAAATATAATTGTACCGAGTCTATTGCAAAACGATTAAGCATAAACGATAAAATGATAGCTTACGATAGATAAGTTTATACTATGTAAGTCGTTGATTTATGGTTGCACATCGGAATTTTGTAAATGAG
>JAYQWI020000756.1:0-6869 GCA_035871815.2 Candidatus Parabeggiatoa communis | reverse complement strand
AAATTTTACTGCAAGCGGATAGGTTGTCGTACCGTTTACTCCTATCCAAGCTATGTGCCGACGCAAGAGACGCAAAGATTTCAATTATTTTGATTGAGAGAAAGCCTCTTTAGCCTCTTTAGCGTCTTTAGCGTTTATATTGATATCAATCGTCAAGACAATGACAATCAAAGTTCAATGATTCTGTCTGAAATAATTGAGTACAGCGGATCAGGGGATTGAACGGATTGATGTGGTGGTCATTTTTTGTGATAGAGAATAATTGCACAAGTTTTTCCACTGATCTGTTCAGTGCCATTTGAGTCTCAATATACCACCGCACCAATCCGTTCAATCCCCTGATCAGTTGTACTGATGGTTAGCGGTAATTAATTGAGTACAACGGATTAGCGGTTTAAACGGATTTTTTCATGATATGTTGTATTCTTGAAATAATCAGCGCAACCGGAGGAATGCTGTGCTAAATCAGGCCATCATCAGGTTCTATCCTCTTAATTCCAACTACTTTCTATTGAACAATCACCTGTGATCTGGGCATGTAATCGAATCCCCTTACTGAGTAATTGTTCAATCACGCTTTCGATGTTGGCATCGGGATACGGTGAGGCATCTGTGATTAAGAAAATGGTGCCGCCGGGTTTGACATGGGAAATGGCGACTTGTAAGGCTTCGATTGAGGCTTCGGGGCAACTGCCACCGCCTTTGGCTTCCAGTTGCTCAAGTGCCGTTTGTAAAACGTTGATATCTTGAGTCAATGCCTTGACTGTCACTTCATCTCTAAACGTGATTAAAACCAATTCCCCCTTGACCCACGCTTCTGAGCGTTTCACGGCTTCTAGGAGTTCGGCAATTTCTGTTTGCATACTCGCGGTGACATCGAGCAGCAAGGCAAAATCAACTTCAATATCGCCTATCAATAGCTCTGTACGTTCTCTATCTGTGTGTATGGGATACTCTTTTGCTGTGATTTGGGCAGATAAAGTCAGTAGCAAGAGGCCGGCATCTTTCAATCGTACTTCGATATGAACGGGAATCTGGCGAATGTTGTCGATATCGCCTAAATCGCTGAGTGAACAAATCAGAATCGGCCGTTGGCTGAGATCGCAATTGCCATAATCGGTGTTAATGGCTTGCAGTTCTACGCCATTGGGTAACGTGATTTCCAATTCAACTTCTGTCGCTTTTGTTGGCGCTTTGTCGTTCAGCGTGGTTTCTATGCTGTATTTTAAAGTCTCTGTGATGGCTATCGGATCGTGATCATCGCGCACAATGACGGATAAATAAGGCCTGATCTCTGTCCAAGTGGTTTTGATATCGGCCGGGTATTCATTGGCCGTGATTTGAACCGTGTTGATCAGCTTTTCAGTTTCTTGATTGCTCACCACAATCTCGACAGTCGTTTCTTCGCTAGGCCCTAAATCGCCTAAAATGCAAATCAGGGTGCTGCTCTCGCAGTGGCCGTTTACCGTTTCCATCGTTATCAGGTTGGTGTTTTCAGGCAAGACTTCTGTCAAAATGAGGTTCGTTGCCGTTTCAAGCCCTTGGTTGCTGACGGTTATCGTGTAAGTGATGTTTTCCCCTTGTTCTGGCACCTTGGGTTGGCTAACCACTTTGATATTCAGCAGAGAAGTGGGTTTAAAACTGACAGTGGCATTTTCCTGATTACCCACGGTGACGTTTTGCGCTTGAAAACGATAGCCCGTTTGACTGGCCGTGACTGTGTAATCGCCTTCGGCAAGATTTCCGATTTGCCATTCACCTTGTTCATTGGTGAGCGTACTCTGTTCGCCAACTTGAACGGTGACATCGGGTAATGGGTTGTTGAATTTGTCGCGAATATTGCCCGAAACGAGATAGCTTGGGATATTCCCTGTTGGCGGGTTATCAGCCTCACCCGTTGTCTCATCACTTGCCGTGTCGTCATTTTCACCCTGATGCTCGCTTTCATCCGTGTAGTGGCCGTCGAATGGGGTGTCATTTTCGTGATGTTGACGGCCGTCATCAATAACCTGTTCTGTGCTGGCCGCGACACGCACTGTGATGCTGTCCCTGATTTCTGAATCATTTTGTGATAACACATTGATTGTAATGGTATTTTCAGCAGATGTCGCAGGGAGTGTGACTTTGAACAGCATGGTTCGGGTTTGTAGGCCATCAAGCCGTAAGGTTGACGGTAAACTGCCTAACACCCAGCCGGCTGTGTCAGTGACACTGAATTGATAAGTCTCCCGTTTTGGCCCATGATTGACGATAGTTAAGAAAATGGGTAGGGTTTCACCAGGCTCGGCCGCGAAAGCGGCAGGTGTGTTGAGGGAAACTTTGCGAAGTGTTTTGGCAACGGCCATAATCAGATGAGGTGTGTCTATCCTGTCAGTCAGGCTTTTGCCATCGGGTAGCAAAACGCGATCAGTCTGTAGCTTGACTTCAGGGGCTTTTAGCACCGGATCGCCGCTGGCTTTGAAATCAATCACACCGCCATTGCCTACGGCTAAAGTGATCAGGTTGCTGGCAGAAATCGCGTTGGCCGCGAAGCGGCTCAGATCGAGTACGACGTTGTCACCGCCTGAAAAGGTTATCTGGCCACCGCTTATCTCAGTAGCTTTGTTGGCTAAAATGATATCGCTTCCAATCCAAATCTGACCCTGTTTACTGGTGCGTAGGCTGCCCCCATTGAGCATCACCAAGGGGCGCGATTGGATCGAAACGACACTGCCTTTTTGGCCTTCGCCACCGCATAACAGGCCTTCATTTCGGAGTATACCCGGTTCACCATGATTGCCCGTTACTGTGAGGTTGCCACCGTGTCCCGTTGGGCTACCGTTACCCGCGCAAAGCGTACCCAAGTTAGTCGTGTGGTGGCCGTGGATTTCAACATGGCCGCCGTCACCGGCATACTCCTGATTGCGATGCCCCTGTCCACCGCGAATCGTCGCCTCTGGTGCATTGTAAAACGGGCCTTGGGTAGACAGATAAAGGCTGCCGCCTTGTCCACCATAATAATAACCGCTGTAACCTGTGTTACCGAGAATTTGGCCATAATTATAAATAAAGGCGCTGGCTTGGAGAGATAAATAACCATAACCGTCTCGATATCGCGAACCGGCCCAGCGATACCACCATGTTTGATAGCCATGTTGTATCACGCCATGATGACATAGGCCTTTGATTTGTATGCGATTATGCCATTGTTGTTGATAATAAGGCGCTTCTGCCAAAAGGGTATGGTTTGGGTGAATGCCGACGATATCATCCGCATTAGGGAGGCGATTTTGATCCCAAGTGCTGGGGCTGTTCCACGGGCCACTTTGAACCGATTGAATGGTTGGCGTTGTTGGGCAAGCGAGGCCATCTGGTGTATTGCCGTTACCGGCTAATGAAATCGAAGCCGTTGGCGTATCGGGATCATCAGAGAGGAGATAGAACTTGGCTGTTCTGGGGCCGATGGCGGTTGGTTGGAATTGCAGTTGTACGGTACAGCTACTTGAAGGCGCGAGGGTTTGGTAAGCACAACTGGCGGATCGGTGGGTTTCGCTCCGCTCTACCCACCCTACAAAAGAAAAATCATAACGATGTCCATCCGTGAAACCCATGCCTTTAATAGACAAGGGCCCTTTGCCAACATTCTTAACCGTAATCGTTTGAGCAACAGAGGTTTTGCCATACTGGATATCTTCAAACTGAATCGCCGTTGGCGTGATCTCAATAGCCGGCGACATCAACTCACGGCCTTCGCCTGATAGCGATACGCGCAAATTGGGTGTATCAGGATCATTAGAAGCAATGGACAAACTGCCAGGCAGTACCCCTTCTGATTGAGGCTTAAAGGCAACAATGAGAGTACACTGGCCTTGCGGCGATAGCGTTTTATTCGCGCAAGACTGCATCAAGTCATATTCACCTAAAATCGTGATTGCACTGATTTGTAAATCATCATTACCCGTATTTTGGATAATCAGCGTACTGGCCGCAGAAGTGCTACCCACCTTCACGATGCCAAACTGATAAGCGGTTTGGTTGATAACCATTTTCGGCGCAGCAAAAGCATTCCCTTTCAAAGAGACTGTCACACTGGGCTGATCCGGATCATTGGACGGTATAGAAAAACTGGCCGTTTTAGTCCCACCCGATTTGGGTTGGAAGCTCATTAATACGGTACAAGCTTGGGAAGCCGCTAAACTGCTGTTTGTACAGTTATCATGAGAGAGACTGAAGGCCGCCTGACTGGCCAGTTTGAGTTGCCCGATTTTCAAATCACCGTCGCCCCTATTTTCAATCTCAAGGTAGAAGCTTTTAGTATTACCCACATTGATATCGCCAAAATCGTAATCGCTTGAATTAATAGCAATATTAGGGATCAACACCTTACCCTCACCCGTCAATGACACCTTTAACACCGGCATTTCAGGATCATCAGACGATATAGACAAAATCGCGTTTTTCGCGCCACCCGATTGAGGATGAAATGTGATCGGCACAAAGCAATCTCTACCCGATAGCATCGTTTTGTTAGCACAACTCGTCGTATCCAGCCTAAAATCTGTGCTAGACACTTGAATCTGGCCTAATTGTAGATTACCCGTACCCTTACTGGTAATGCGAAAATTTTCAGTTGTCGTGCTGTCAATGGCCTGAAGGCCAAAATCCAAAGTCTTTGATAAGACAGAGATTTTATGCGTTAGCGGAATTCCCTCACCCTTCAACGACACTTTTAACAGCGGTGTCTCTGGATCATTAGAAGCGATAGACAGCATTGCGTTTCTGATACCATCGGACTGCGGTTTAAAAGTGACGATCATTTTGCACTCGTTATCCGGCGCAACGGTTTGATCAGCGCAATTCGGTGTTTTCAGAAAATAGTCATCAGTTGAAGACACAATCTCACCGATTTGTAGCGGCCCATTACCCGTATTCGCAATGCGAATCCATAAATCTTGTGTACGATTCACATCAATCGCACCAAATTGATAATCGGCCATCGAACTGACAACAATTTTGGGGATAATCAAAATCGCTTTACCTTTCAACGACATAGAAAGAACAGGCGTAGCGGGATCATTAGAATGGATAGACAAAGTCGCGTTTTGAATACCATCTGATTGCGGTTGAAACGTGACATTCAAACGACACAACTTGTTAGGTGCCAGCGACTGATTCGTACAATGCTCACTCAGAACATACGCCTCACTAGAGGATTTGATATCGCCGATTTGTAATAGCGATAGCGTGCCCTCACCGCGATTTTTGATAGTCACCTGTAATGCTCTAGTCTGGCCGACAGTGAGCGTGCCAAAGTCATATAAATTGGGCGTTATCAATATCTTGGGCACATCGACTTGTGCAAACCCAATAAGTGGGAAAGCTAAAAAAACGATAAGGCTAGTGAACAATCGCATTCGCGATTTCAATGTAAACGGTTTCATGGTAAAACCTCCTTTTTCAAGAAAAGTGAAAAGTGAAAAGTGAAAAGTGAAGTGTTCTTGTAAACGAGTACTATGACTTACTTAGCGGCTTAGCGGCTTAGCGTGAGATAAATCTCACGCAAAGTCGCAAAGCTTTTCAAGCGCCAATTATCAATTATCAATTATCAATTATCAATTATCAATTAAAATTAAATTCGTTGATATGTACAGGCAGATTTTGAGAAAAGCGTATGATAATCACCCCTGCAAATTACCACAAGAGACAAAAGTGTTGTATGCCCTATTTACCCTATAACACTTTTGTGAAATGGCTTGCTAATCAAGTGTGGTAAAAACGTTAATAATTTTTTCCTGAACAACTGAAATAGAATTCGTTATAAAGCAAAATTTATTTTGCGGCTATTAATTAGAATACATGTTATTTTGCAGCTCTTTCCGTGCAAAATTTATTTTGCGAAGGCCAAGATTGATAATGACTGATAATGGTAAACGGCGCTCTTGCATAAATCAGAAATATTATTTTAATAATCAATGATTTAATGCCGACAGCGATCCCTCCCCTACGACTGTGCAATATAATACTGCGTCCAGAGTAGGCCATCTAACCTACTGTGGCGCACTCTTTTCTCTAGCCATTGTTCCAGACGCAACCCTGTATTCCCCATCAATTCTGCAATCAAGGGCAAATACAAACCCGTTTTGTGCTGTTCGAGAATAGTCAAACCAGCCGCTTGTAATTGCTGAGTGACAGTCTTCTCTGTCATCAAATTGATATGGCCGGTTTTCAAAATCGGTTCACGGTATATCCAACGTACCAAGTCTATCATGCCGGGTAAAAATGCGATTTTGGCCGTTAATTCTAACGGACTATAGCGCTGCGGTGTGGATAAAATTAAGATACCTTTGGGTTTGAGTAGACGATGTATTTCAGCCAGCATCAACGCAGAATCAGTATTATGTTCAATGACTTCAGTGCAGAGCACTAAATCGAAACGCCTGGATTCCAGTTGTGATGCTGTCATATCGTCTACAAGCAACTGTAAATTGGGATAGTCGGGAAGAAGAGGGGTTGCGTGTTCAAGATAGCTTTTTTCGATATCACAGGCAATGACTTGATTAAACAAATTAGCCAATGTCGGCAGATATAAGCCTGAACCAGGGCCAACTTCCAAAGCAGATTGATTAGATAAAGGGGCATAGCGTTGCAACGCATCAAGAATCCAATCCCGTCTGGAACAATGTAGCCAACGACGAGTTGGATTTTTTGAGGTATATAAGGTTTCTTGAAGTGCTACTAATTCTTGTTTGGAGGGCATGAATTTATCATCAGTAGTAAAAAAAGCAATGTGATCAAAATCATAAAAGTTTGCCACGGAAAAACACGGAAAAACACGGAAATATTCCGGCATTGAAGTGTCATTCCAAAGCTTTTAATCATCCCAATTCTGT
>JAYQWI020000755.1:0-2559 GCA_035871815.2 Candidatus Parabeggiatoa communis | reverse complement strand
GCAAAATTGTCCATAAACGGGTATACGAAGGATTGAAATATGACGATATTGAGTCAATCGTTTGGCCCGCTTCGGAATGCAATGATATGTCATGGTTGTCAGATCAAGAATCAGGGGTTAGTGATCAGTGATGATTGGTGTGTGCATTGCTATTTTCCCGTTCTAAACGGATTGTTTATAAAAAAAGGATTTTACAGAGATGTTACCCTGCGGCACTGAGGTTGTTGAATGGGATTGATTCAAATTAATAAATTATCTATCTAAGCGCTTGCGCGGGGAATTGCCCCTACAAACCATATTAAACGTAGGGGCAATCCCTTGTGGTTGCCCTTGAAATTGACGCTTTCTCACTTAACATAAGTAGTTTAATCATTGCTTCAACTGAATTCTTAAAAAAACCTGTGTAAGTGAAATTTTGAAAAACGTGTGTAAGTGAAATCTACCCTTAATATCCATAAAAAAAGGTGGGTTTCAGCGAAGCTAAACCCACCCTACAATTAACCCTTGGTGTCGCTGGCTTTTAATAGGCTCGAACACCATACTTGAGTAATAGCTTTGGAAGAACATCATCAATATTCTGAACTTCCTTGTCTTGCAACTCAATTAGATTAAAACTATATTTTTTGTATAGCTCGATTTTCTTCTGCTTCCTTGCAAGATACTTAGGATCATTTTCATAACCCCAATACTCAATGTAAACCTTTCCAGTGGGAATATAAAAATCAGAGTAAACATCTTCTTCTATTGGTAGCTTTCTCTCGTATGCGTGAACAATTTCTGCCATATATAGCCAGTTGTCGATAATCATTTCTGCTTTTGATCTGACAAAGTGGCCATCCGCGCTTCGGTGTTTTGCCTCGAATTTCTTTCTAAACCCGACTTCCTCTTTTTCATTCTGAGAACCTTGAGTACTTTCCGTGCCTTTTAGATGGCCTATTGTTTCATTCAGTGACTTTGAGTCTGTTATAGACTCCGGCCAACGGACATAAGGGATACCGGATTTATTGTCTTCTGCTTGAATGCCACCTTGTTTCTTCCCTGGCTCCGTTATAACCCACCCCTTTAAGCCTTTTTTAAGCCAACCCAGTTCTGATAAGATAAAATTAACCTTATTAGCTGATAGTTCAAACAGACGCGCTATAGCTGTAGCGGTTATCAGTTTTGTTGACTCTTTGTTAGATGTGGTTTGTGGTTTCTCGATACTAATGTCTTCCGGCCAGACAATGTATTTTCCGTATTCTTTTGACTCTTTATAGGCTCCGCCTTTCTCTTTTCCATCCCTTGTTAAAACCCATGACTGAGCTTCTTTCGAGATGAGGCCCTGTTCTAACAAATGTGCAAAAAGCTCTTTCGTGGATATGCCGAGAGATTTTGAAAGTGCTGTTGTGGAGATTTGTTTCATACAATACGACTCATCCTGATTTTTGTTGCCTAACTACAAGTAAACACCCCCAAAAGGTGTATTAACTTATAGTACACCACTTCTGGGGTAAAACTAACCATTTTAAAAGGGGCCGGTACCCTACGCTTGCTTAACTTATTAATTATTAAGGATTTTATCTATCAATGGCTTTAAAAACGGATCCACCCAACCCATTGACAACCCATTTCAATATTAGCGCGTAGGCTTAATGGGGTTGTTAGCCGATGATTTATTAGCATGCCTTAGCGCATCTATAGTCACTACAACTAAACCGCCGATGAATACCAATAAGACAAGAATGACTAACCATTCCATCACAGTTCCTCCAATTCATCAATTTTTTTGTAGGCTGCTCTATTGAGCCAAATAATCCCAGCGGTTGTGGCGAATGTGGCGAATGTACCAATCATAAGAAGAAAAGTTGGGACTTGATTGTCGTTTTGAACCAACCAAGCAACTAAAGAAATATCTGTTGCAACAAGTATTGCAAATACCACTTTTAACTCTCCTATTTCTTCTGTCAACTTATCCGTTTTTGACATTGTTTTTGTGCTTACCTAATTTATTACTTAATATGATGTTCAACTGCGGTACAGTGATTTTCAGTATGTATAAGGCATAACACATTTTGGTTTAATCTAGTACAACGGATGACGGGCCGATAAACGAATAAACCCAATCACATCAACAACTTATTCGTTTCTCCCCGTAATTCGTTGTACTTGATATTCCATGAGTTGAGTAAAACTGATTGGTAATAGGGTTAATATTAACATAAAGTTTCAAAATCTCCATTAATTTTTTAAAATATTTTCGTCCCCAGCTTTCAGTGTTCATTTTTTAATTCAGGTGATAAAAAATAGCCACATTGGGAATAAGTTCGTAGAGATGCGAAGCATCGCGTCTCTACAGGACAATTGACGCTTTTCATTGTATGTTATTATTAAATAGTTTTGAAATGTTTTGATGGGATCGTAGAGACGCGATCGCGTCTCTACGATCTTTTGGTAACGATATTATTCTATAACGCTATGAAAATCTTAATCATTGGTAGTGGCGGCCGCGAACATGCTTTCGCATGGAAAGCCGCTCAATCAGAAACCGTCACACAAGTCTTTGTCGCGCCTGGTAATGCG
>JAYQWI020000754.1:0-5469 GCA_035871815.2 Candidatus Parabeggiatoa communis | reverse complement strand
ACCAAGATTAATGACAGAACTTGTCAACTGGCACAATCAAGTTCAGGCTGAAAAACAACTTCATCCCCTATTGATCATTGGAATTTTTATTGTCGTCTTCTTAGCAATCCACCCCTTTCAAGATGGAAATGGGCGCTTAAGCCGTATTTTGACGACCTTACTCTTATTACAAGCGGGCTATGCTTATCTACCCTACAGTTCCTTGGAAAGTGTGATTGAACAAAGAAGGCTACTATCTCGCACTGCGTCAAACACAAAACACTATTCGTACTAATCAACCCAATTGGCAACCTTGGCTCAAATTCTTTCTACGTGCCTTGCAGCAACAAATGAAAAATTTAGCCAAAAAAGTCGAACGTGAAAAAATTCTTTATCCTTTTTACCAGTACTTTCTGTACAAATATTAAACCACGCTCGCGAGCATGGGCAAGTCACAATTGGAGATATGATCAAACTCACGGGCACCAGTCGCAACACCTTAAAACAACATTTTCGTCAATTGACTCAAAAAGGGTATTTAGTGATGCATGGGAATGGTCGTGGCGCTTGGTACTCTTTGACAAGCCTTTAAGTTATTGGAGTCGATCACGAGTGCATCCAGATTGAATTGCGGAATTTGTCGGATGATTTTTTAGTGTGGGTTGATTATCAATCGTATCCGGTGAAATCGCTGCCCGGTTTCATCATCGTTTGGTGTTGATTCATTCTTTTCCAAATGGAAATGGGCGACATGCACGCTTAATCGGTTAATGGCTGATTTGATTTTGGTGTCACTGGTGGGGAAAAGTTTTCTTGGGGCGGTGGACAGGATTTAGCGGCCGAAGGTATGGTGAGGAAGCAGTATACCGAAGCGTTGCGAGCCGCTGATGGGCATGATTATGGGCAGTTGTTGGAGTTTGTGCGGTCATAAACATAACAGGTTAAATAAAAAAAGCCCCAAAGCTGTACAGCTAGCAGCCTGTCGGAGAAAAACGCTAAGTTCTTGTTTTGTATCACATTTATTGTTTTCATAACAGTGTTAATAATCAATGAGTTAGTTGATTAATCCGACAGGCTGCTAGGGGCTTTTTATTAACCGCTTCGAGCGTCAATCACCGCTTATCTGTTGATACAAAAGAAAATGGCTGTCCCTATTTTGTTCAGCACAGAAATCTTTGTGTTTGCATTTGCCCCAAATGCTCTATTTTTCAATAAGTTATAAAAATAGGCACTCTTATAAAATCAATGACTTACGATGAAATGTCAACACAGCCTATTTGTCAAGTCTAAATTTTAGGATTGCCACTTGCAAAATTGCACAGTAGAAGCCAGGAATAGAGCAACTAACCCTAATTTTTAGTTTTGACAAAGCACTAGAATATCCACAATAACATTCTAAATCAGGAGTAGATCACCAAATGTTTACCATCTATCACTGGAAGACTGTGGTGTGACCATGCTCTTATTATTATTGTCAGGCAGAATATTTCCATTGTCATCTGCACCGATATCATCCTGTGGTATATCCTCAGACGATATCACATACACTTTACGCTCTCCCTTCTTTTCAATCCCTATCACAAATATATGGGCTCGTGCATGCGAAGGAGTATATAAGTCTACACCAGTTACTTCCAAGTCGATTTTGACATCAACAGGCTCTTTTCTGTTATCTAAAAGTTCTTGGAAGGTTTCTATCACCTTTTTTCGTTCGTCTTCTGCTTCTGTGCTTCTTAGCCACTCAAAAAAGCCTTTGCTACCAGCTTCAAAACCGTATTGACTCTTCAGAGAGCGATATTTCTCTGAACTTTCAAGAAGCCTACATTTTAGCTCCACATCTCCACTTAGTTTTACCCATGCGCCCTGTGTGGCTTCTACCCCAAAATTCCCCAACCTGCTTTTATGAAGATTAATGGTCCACTCTATCGGATCCGAAGCGGCTGCCAATGTGTCTGCACTTAAATTTCTTCTCTTTTGTGCCATGACTTCTAAACAATAATCATCATCTACGTTAACTACTTTGTAACTTACCTGAGCAGTAATTTCATGGGAAATAGTAACTCCACCTTCATTTGCAGATAGGACAGATAGATTCATCAAGAACGTGCAAAAAAAGAAAAAAATGGTTAGAATTTTCATTATTGTTTTGTATTAATATCCATAATCACATCCAATATTGTCACCAACATAAAACTGGCAACAATATTAAATGCGAGACATTTTACGCTGATGAAAAACTTAGTGTCACGGGGCAAAAAGTTGCAAAATGAGCGTCCATGCCCATTTTGCATTTTTGCTTTTGCCCATACGTGCCACGGATGTTGGGCTTTAGCCGTCCGTGTCCACTCCTTCGCAGGCTCAGTCGATCTCCCCATAACTCTATGCCGGTCGGTTACTTTAGCAAGCTAAAGCCCCTAACTACCAGAGACTACTCGCCATCCTTGACGAGCAGCGGGTTACTTTAAAACGTAACCGTACTTTCATTGTCCTGAGTTTCCACTTCGTTGTTGTTGTTATTCGTATCTATTGCGCCGACATCTTCTTTTGGTGCCCCATCAGACGCGATATAGATTTTATTTCCCGATTCATCTTCAATTTCCATCACAAACAAGTAAGCTTGTGCATACGAAGGAGTGTGTAAGTCTACACCAGTTACTTTCATATCTACTTTGACTGAAGCAGTATAAGTTCTCTCGTTACTCAGCTCCTCTAGGACCTCTTTCACCTCCTCTTTGTGCGCTTGCCCCCCTGCACTAAGGCTTAACCAACCAAAAAAAGCATTGACACCAGCTTTTACATCATAACCGTTCTTTAGCTTCTCATACTTTCTTGATTTTTCAAGATGCCGAACGGTTTTTTCTATTGATCCTTTTACAGTCACCCATGCACCCAGTGTGGCTTCTGCTCCGATACCTTCCAGTGTGCCTTTCTTCTTCGTAACCTTGTATGTGTGTGACTGCCCATTAGCGGCTATGCTTTTCAGGAACTCCTGAGCAGGAGAAATTACCTGGAACAAAGTGGCGGATTTTTCAGGAGAAATTACCTGGAATGGAGTGGCAGATTTTTCAGGAGATGTCCTAGTTGATTTTAAACCACTTCTACCTGTATGGCTTGTGGCATCCTCTACAACACATTCCACATTACCTTCCCCTGTACAGGTCAAAGTTATGTCAACTGTGACGCTAGCCTTAACGGTAGCATTACCATCAGAGCTTGCAAACAAAGCAAGTGGGCTTAACAAGAACACACCTAAAGAGGCTAGTCCTACTATAAAACGCTTTATACCTATCATATTTTATACCTGGTTAGATAATAGGCACTAGGATCATTGAATGGGATTAGGTTTAATTAACTTCGTTTAAGAGATGAAGGCGACGGGAATAAGTGATTATTAATTCCTAATATCTGAAAAAAAACGGGGGAAAAATCTTCAATTTCCCATTTCAGTTTCCCAATTCCCAATTCCTATTTACTTCAAATCTCAAAAGAACCCATAACATATCAAGCTATCCCATTGAAGGAACTCAGTGCCAAGAATTAGGATTACCATTTAAAATAATCCATCACGAAACAAGGTTTATGCAGTCATCCTTGTCATAATATGGCGTTGTCCGAGAAAACATACCTTAGGAATGAGGCTTTAATAACTTCCGAAACTTTTAAGCCAAACCTTTTAGTTTTCAAAGCCTGTCAAGTTGAGTTTCGGGTCTTATTAAAATTTTATTCCTTAGGGTGAATATAGGGATTTTAATTTTACCCTGAAAAAATATGAACATAGTGTCAAATTCGTATTTCACCCTAAGGCGGGTTTTCTCAGACAGCACCCATATATTTCTAAATCTATACAAACTCAGAGGCTATGAAAATATTCGTTTTTTGGCAGCTTAAAAAAAATCAATGAGTTACAGAGGAAAGCGCCATTTTGATCATTTTTTCACAGCCTCTCAGCACTAAAAATCCCCACTGCGCTTTTATGATTATCACGCCGTGTGCAACTTTTATAAGTCATTGATTTTTTAGCTTTGAAATGAATGGCAGATGATATTTTAAAAAATAGTGTCTTTGTATAATCAATAACTTAGCGAAAAAAGTTGCACATTGCGTAATCATCAGTATTATAAAACCGCTTATAAGAGGTTTGTCAACACTGATCTGGGTGAGTCAAATTACCGTGGCAATTTGCCACACTCATATATGTACATTGTCAATCATTAAGCGTCTGGTTGATAAGTTGCTAACTATATGAATATTGTGGTGAGAATTAGTAATCTGTATTTAGCGATTATCGTGCCAACTTTGAAATTTTTTTCAGAAACTCTTTATAACATAAGGATTTGCTTGAATTAACCTTATAGATAATAAAAAATATTTAACGGCTTCCAGAACACAATTTAACATCAAATCGCTAATAGATTGCTAATAGAAAACGTTAAACGGTTGATTCACTTGTGTTTTATATTAGCAATTAATTGATAATAGATTGCTAATATAAATGTTAAATAGTTGATTTATAGGCACTTTTTATTAAAAAATCGTTGCGAATAAATCGCTAATAGATTGAGGTTCTTGCAAAATTCACAAAACGTTGTTTCGGGAATGAGGTACGATTTCCCGAAACTTAAGTGGTATCGAAGTTTCGGAAAATCCTAACATAATGAACGAAACAACAAATCGGGGTTTTGCAAGAGGCTCAGATTGTTTTAATGAGTAGCAAATGTCAAAAGCGGTTTTCAAAAAAGTGGGCCAAGCATTTCGCCCGACCCCCTTCCTTGTTTAAACCCCATCAACACACTCTATTTTAGACAAAGCCCTTTCCAATACACCACCAACATGCTTGGTAGAGTTCAAGCGATAACCATCAGTTTCATGGCTTTCGATGTCATGCCCCTGTTTTTTTTTTGCCCAGATCACAAAATGATTTTCGTCAAGAGGCAAAAATCACCAAAATATGAGAGGCTTGGTTTTGCTTTAACAATTTAGGATGACCCCAATTGTCGAAGTATACCAACGACTTTTTTGATTTAGTAACTAAATCATTTGAGCTATTTGATTGAGCGTTTGATTTAGTAACTCAATCAATTTTATCTATGAAATGTTGGCGCATGTGAGTTTGATTCACAAGTTCCCAAGACGAAATATCTAAAGCGTCACCTGCATTATAGCGTCCTTTTGCGTCTTTTGCGTTTATTTTTCTGTATATCCGTTGCGGATTATCACAACGCGATACTCTCAACCCAAACCCGTTTGCCTGAAACCACCACCCCAATGCCCCAAATTGTTTTAACATCATGCTCTCGCAATTCTGCTGCGTATTGCTGGTTTTGGATTTGTTCCAAGGCGCTTTGCATGGCATCGGAAGCGTTTTTTTCCTCCGGCTTATCAATTTTCTTAAATTCAAAAATAAAACCGGGTTCATTGGGATCAAGTGGAATCATCAAGACATCATAACGTCCATAGCCCGATTCTCGATTGGAACGAATCTGATAACGA
>JAYQWI020000753.1:0-2803 GCA_035871815.2 Candidatus Parabeggiatoa communis | reverse complement strand
CAAGGCAACAATACTGGCAAAGTGAGTAGCTTCACAGAAAAAAGCTTGATAGAACATGAATTGAATAAAAAGCGGCGACATATTCCCATCCGCCAATTAGTCAGACGCGCCACCAAAGCCTTACAAGCCTTAAAACCGTGTTTTATGATGAGTCCACTTTCCGTCGCCCAATATCTCGCACCAGGGCAAATTGAATTTGATTTACTCATCATGGATGAAGCCTCACAAATTCGCCCTGAAGACGCATTAGGCGCGATAGCGCGAAGTCAGCAAATAGTGATAGTCGGCGATCCAAAACAATTGCCCCCTACTCCATTTTTTGAACGACTGGTGAATGAAGAAGAGGAGAGCACGATAGTAGACGGGCAAGAATCCATTTTAGATATGTGTTTCAGCCTTTATTCAAGAGGCAGACTACGGTGGCATTACCGTTCCCAGCATGAAAACTTGATAGCTTTTTCCAACCATCATTTTTATGACGACGAACTGATCGTCTTCCCCGCCCCGCGAACCCAAGATCAGGAATACGGGCTGCATCTCAATTACATTGAAAAAGCGAGCTATTTAAAGGGCCGTAATCAGAAAGAAGCTGAAACCGTTGTGACGGCCATCGTAGCCCATTTAAACAGCAGCCCTCATTTAAGCCTTGGTATCGCCACCTTTAATCTAAAACAACAAGAACTGATTACAGAATTACTGGACAAACAGTGTCAACAAGACACGGGAATAGAAGAGAAAATAAAGGCCACCGAAAATACCGCAGAACCTTTTTTTATCAAGAACTTAGAAAACGTGCAAGGGGATGAACGCGATGTCATATTCGTCTCAACGACTTACGGCCCTGATCCCGAAACCGGCAAAGTCTTTCAACGCTTCGGCCCCATTTCCAATGAACAAGGGTGGCGAAGATTGAACGTCATTTTCACACGCGCCAAAAAACGGCTAGAATTATTCACAGCCCTACGCGCCAGTGATATCGTCTTAAAAAGCAGTTCCAAACGCGGCGTACACATACTCAAAAGCTATTTAGAATATGCCGAAACCGGACATTTAGCCAACAAACCAAGCGGCCAAGCCAGCAGCAACGATTTTGAAATCGCGATTTCTAAAATTCTTCAAGAACACGGATACCAAACGGTACCCCAAGTCGGCGTAGCCGGCTTTCGCATCGAGCTAGGCGTATGCCACCCTTCAAGGCCCCATGAATATCTATTAGGCATAGAATACGACGGTGCCAATTACCACGCCACCGACTCCATCCGAGACAGAGACAGACTACGGCAAGAAATATTAGAAAGCAAAGGCTGGAAACTGCATCGGATTTTGTCAGCAGATTGGTATCAAAATAGAGAAATCGAAATTGAACGGCTATTACAAGCCTTAGCCAAACAAACTAAAGTGTGTACTCCAATTTCAGCGAAAAAGGAGTGCAAATTGTAGGGGCAGCCCTTGCGTGTTCGCCCAACTTTAGAATAGATAGAACGCTGATTTGACTAACGAATGATGCCACAAGAGGAACATAATCGATGGAAAACACAACACTTTCGCCCAATTTTTGGGTATCAATACCTGAAAACATCGTTAAACAATTACACTTAACTGTCGGTCAACGATTGACTTGCGTTGCTAAAGAAGGCCATATCCAATTAATACCACAACATGATATTCAATCCGTTCGAGGAATATATGAAGGGGCCAACCCAGAAAACTATAGGGATCGCACATCTTGAAAAGCCTATTTTTGATAGACACTTGTGGATGGATAGAATGGTTAATTAATGGCGTTTTGCTTGATAAATTTACGCCCTATTTTAAACAACCCGACAATATTATTGTCCCAACTGTGGTACAATACGAGTTATACAAATGGGTTTATCGAGAACAAAATGAAACGGAAGCCAATAAAATAATAACCATTACCAAACAATCCCAAGTGATTCCATTGGATAGTTCACTGGCATTGTTAGCCGCTAAACTGGCGAGCCAACATCAGCTATCGGTTGCAGATGCGCTTATTTATGCGACTGCCCAATTTAAGGAGGCTGAACTGATCACCTCTGATAATCATTTTTCAAATCTACCCAGCGTTTGCTATTTTTCTAAATAAGCTAAATAGTCTTTGTTCCCATGAAGTATCAATGGGTGGGAGCGCTGTCGCCCTGACAGCGTTCCTACCTCATACCAAACGCTTTCCACCCTCTCTATGCAACAGCTTTAAAATCAAAAGCCTACAATCCATCCCTTCTTATAAAATCAGCGAAAATCATGACAATCAGAATGAGCATAATTTAAAATAGGGCGAAAAATGAAAAATGGGCTGAATTTAAGAATGGGCTGAATTTTAAAATTAGCAAGATTTAAGAATGGATAGGATTTTAAAATGGGCAGGATTTTAGAATGGGTAGGATTTTCAAATGGGCGGAATTTTAAAATGGGCAGAATTTTGGTCGTCCCTACAAACCCGTGGTCTTAACTTAAAAATCAATGACTTGTGTGATTTGCTTAGATAGATTTTGCCACGGAAAAACACGGAAAAACACGGAAATATTCCGTGCCTTGAAGTGTCATTCCGTGGCTTTTAATCATCCCCCAATTCGCCCTGTTTGAATACCTCCATTGGTTTGTAGGGACTACCCCCTAACCGATGATTATCGATGAATTATCGAGGAATTTTGAAAGCCCCATTTTTTCAAATTATTGAATTTAAATAAAAAGTTCAGTTTGTCACCGCATTGAGTATAATAAGTACTTTCAAACTTTTCTGTGATCAGTGAACCGTTATCAGTTAATGCCAAAATCAAAA
>JAYQWI020000752.1:0-5528 GCA_035871815.2 Candidatus Parabeggiatoa communis | reverse complement strand
ATCAACATAATGAAAGTCGGCATAAGGGCTTAACGATTACGGCGTAGCAGAAACGATGTCGTCCATATGGAAAGTACTGTCACCACCGTCATACTCAATATCCTGTAGCGCGTAGCAATAGGAGTTTCCAGATACGACATTATTGTCTGTTATCTGATAAGTCGCACCCGAAACTTCAGTGCCTAGAGAATATACCAAGGGGGTAATCGCTTGAACATCCGTATAATTGTTTTGATCGTTGGAGCATTTTCCATCCAAGGGTTTAGCTCTCCAAACTTTAAACCCAGCATTGTCTTTCTCAGTACCCGTTGCCCATTCTAAGGCTACTGCGCCGTTACTTGCTGTGGCGGTGAAATAGTCGAGTGTGACTGAGAGTCTGTGTTTAGGGTGTATTAAACAAGCTACGGGGTCACTTGAATCACTTGGATCAGGACTAAGATATAACAGCAGATTGTCGCATGTATACGCGTTTACATTTTGCTCAAACACTTTCAGAGGAGGTACCCGATCAATCACAGACTCCATATGGCAAGGTTCTTGGTTATACAACATTGGGAATAACATCTTACCATCGGGTGTTTCAATTCCAAAGCCATCGGGTGTTTCAATTTCAAAGTAAACATCAAAGAAGCTATCAGCCAATGCTGGATCACTGTCTTGTTCTATGATGGCCCCCGGTGAGTATAGTGGCCCATCATTTTCAAGGTTACCCATACCGTCACCGGCACGAACGGTAAACCCATCTCCACTTATTAACTCAAGAGAAACCATCTCAGTCTGAATAGTATCGTCTTTTTCAGGCCCTCTGAAGATAGTGGTTGGCCCACGAAGCTTCATTTTTAGCCCATTACCACGACAGTCGGGCCCCCTTACTTCAAAGGTACCCGAACTATTTGCCGTATCGAAACCACTTGGGCAGCCATTTACCCAACCAACTCCTGGACCACACTCAGTATTGTCTGTAATTTCCACAGTAGCTTCGTTGGGATCACCTAGTGATGCTCCACCAGTAGGCTCTGTGAGTTCGATATTGAAAGTCTCGTAACGCTCATTACTTTCCCTATCGTTGATGATACGCACCTCGAATGTCTTGGGTTCCATATCACCATCTACCCATTTTAGGACTCTTGATTTTGCCCTATAGTCGGCTCCAGCAGTAGCTGTGCCATCAGAGGTGGCATAGTCCACCGACACATTCCCTTCACTACCTCCGGTACGAGTCACCTCAATGGTAACCGTGCCATCACCTTCGTAAACATCGAAGGTAGCCTGGCTGAACTGCAAGGTACCTGAATCAGCACTGGACACCGCAGGGCAGCATAATCCAATAGTGGATAGAGCCATCGCCGTCAAGCGAAATTTTGAACCGAGATTTAACATTTTAAATATTCTCCTATAAAATAAGGATTGTGTGATGAAATTAAACCGTCTTCGTATTGCCCAATAATCAAGCCGGGCCTAGTTCAGTAGTTCAATTTACAAGAATTGCTCAAAACATTCTCAAAGGATCATAATTTAATAACGGATTGATTTATAACTCTATTGTTATTTTCAAAAAGACTCGTCAAATCAGCAACTCAATTTTGATCTAATGGGAAATATCCCCGCTGAACATAAGGAAGTTCCCAAAAATAATTCTCCCAAACGTCAATTCAAAAAAACCAGTTTCTCAAAAATAATATTTATTAAAACGTTTGTTCCTTAAATTATTATATAAGCATATAGGCAAATTCTATACCAAAAGCTAATTTATTGTTTTTATTATATTTTTAGTTTTAGTGAGGACGTATTTTGGCAAAATGCCCGGCAAAATAACAATTATTTTGCGAAAATGATACTTTCTAAATCAAACAGAAATGTTTTTCTGCGCTCAGCATTCCAAGACTGTTTTCGTAATTCAACAGCCACCATACGGCGCACAAAGGGCCAACGTAAGCGCATCTGCGCGGCACGAGAAAATTCACCCGTGAGCGTATTACCGACCAATACAGCAGTCCGATCCTTCGACAAGCCCTCACCATCAGGAAAACCAGCCTCTTCTAAAGCTTGAGTAGCCACATCCAAAGCCAGCCAATGCGCCAAATCAGTACTACGAAAAGTATTCCCCGCCACGCGATACTTCAGCCGATCAAATTCATAACCCTCAATAACAGCCGCTTGACGACAATAAATCGCATCTGGCGTGCTAGGATTTTCAGAAAAGTAGTCAGCCAAATTTAATCTTTCGGAAGGGAGTTGACGGAAGGCCCGTCGTTTAGCCAACACATTTTCCCAAAGTGCTTTTGGATTATCAGCGTCTGGATAACGACAAGCCATACCAACTAATGCGATAGCTTCGTTCATTAAATTTTTCCTTCGGTATTGAATGTGAAACTTCGTTCCGAGTGTAGCGAAAGAATAGCCCTAGGTGAAGGAGTGCAAACTTTAGTTTGCAGGGTCTGCCTGAAAACTTCAGTTTGCTGGCCTAAGTCGGTTAGCAAAAATACATTAACATTTTTTGCCAATATAGAACGCAGATAATACTGATTGTCATGATTGGCGCTGATTTTTTAAATTTTTAAATTTTTTATCAGTGTTAATCATGAGCATCATGAGAATCAGCGTTCTATCTACTCTATTATAACTTTATTGTATATAGCCAAAATCTTAAAAGACTTATGCGTACCGATTTACAATCCCTGTCGTTAACGCTTTTATAAATCAGTGCCTTAAAACAAACATCAAATCACACGTTCCTTTTAACACCACGAACAATTTTAAAGAAACCCAATTTCCCGGCCAAAAGACTTGCTGTTACAACGCCACCCATCATCGCACCGGCGATGCCTAATGACCAAACATCTGAACCCGTTAAGTATAAATTTTTGATAGGGGTTTTTGCGGATAGCCACTTTTTGTCGTATTTTGCGGGTATGGCCGGCATACCATACATTGCCCCGTGAAGCCGATGACTAAAATGTTCAAGGGTGAGTGGCGTGGACAGTTCAGTGTATTCAACGAGAGCCTTAAAGCCTGGGTAATGTTTTTCGACGAGATTGAGCAATTTCTCAGTGATTTGTTCTTTCAATTCGTAATACTCAGCTTCTCGTTGTTTCCATTCTTGAGCCTGCCATTTTTCAAAAATGGCATAGCAGTCACAAATTTTAACGATTTCAGCAGTGTGTATCTTCGATTCAGGATCCTTCAATGAGGGAAACGAGAGAAAACAATAGTTGATACTGTCAAGCAACGTATCACCCTTAAGAGCCTGATTATGCTCATAATGCTCAAAAATCCAATGATTTTCACCTTTAAAGCCCAGTTTTTCGGGACTTTCTTTAAAAGCAATATACAGACTCAAAGCACTACTGCCTTTCGGAAATGCCTTGATTTCTTCAATAAAGGAAGGCCTTGAAGAGTGAGGCACTAATCGTAAAAAGGTATTCACCGCACCCACCCCTGAAACGATGATTGGCGCGAAATATTCTTCTTCTTGTTCGCTTGTCCCCGTTTTCGCATTCACCTTAACGCCAATGGCTTGATTATTCTTGACAATAATCTCTGTCACTGCGCGTCTCGTTAAAAACTGGCCCCCCGCTTTTTCAACCACGGCTCTAATGTTCTTAGCAATTTTTTGAGCCCCGCCTACCGGATAGTAGCCCCCATTGAAATAATGATGAACAATAGCCGCGTGGATAACAAAAGCACTTTGTGAAGGTGGCAACCCATAGTCACCCCATTGCGACGCTAACAACGCTTTGAGCTTCTCATCCTGAAAATGCTGAGACAAATAGTCTTCTGTGGTTTGTAAGGCCTTGTTTTTATAAAATCTATTCAGCAATTGAACCGGTAATCTTAATGGTAGCGGGAAAACCTCCGCTAAATGATGTCGCCAAGACCACCACATTGCGATGTGACTCACATCACGGAAATATTTTTTGATCGCCGCCGCCTCATTTGGAAAGCGTTCAATTAAATCCGCAATATACTTTTCCAGTTTGTCGGGTACCCAAAAGCTAAAATCGGGATAAACAAATTTTTCAAAATGTGCCGGCATTTTATGCCATTGCAATTGCTTATCCGTGATAAAGTCCATAATCTGTCTTGGTAGCCCCTTTTGCATTTCACCCACATAATGCAAACCGACATCCCATTGATACTTATTTTTTCTCGCAAACTCGTGAGTGAAGCCACCGACGACAAAATGTTGTTCCAAGACTAAAACCTTTTTCTTAAACAATTTAGCCATGAGGGCAGCACAAGTCATGCTCCCCATACCAGAGCCAATAATAATGAGATCAAATTCAGAATTAAAAGAAGGCATTTTTCATATTCTCATTTACAATTTTAAACCTTCGCAAAATAAATTTGGAACGAAAATAGAAGCAAAATAAATTTTGCACTCCAATCGCACCGAAGCAAAATAAATTTTGTACGAAAATCGGGCATTCAAGATTTATCTTGATAAACAATACCTAATGTACATTCCCATGGCACTTAAGTTAAGTAAGTACAACTCAACCAATGACCCTTTTTTTAGAAATGCGCCCCTTACAAGGTTTATGATTTCCTTCTTGATAGCAAAAGCAGATTTGCAAACGGCGAATCATGTTTCTGTTATGCCCTATGGACGGAGTTGCAAACTCCGTCCCGCCAAAAGCATTGACAATATAATACATGATGATTAGCCGGCAATGACTTAATCTTCAAATTTAACGGATTTTGTGCCTCTATTTATGGGACGGACAACAACCGTTCCCGCTAATTTGTCATGCCAACCCTGTTTCTTTGAATCCCATGCTATCCATAGATAACCAAGGCCTAATGGTATTAAAGAAAGGTAGTAGGCAAAATACCTACCAATGAGTTGGCCGGTAGAAGGTTGTCTGCCTGTTCTAGCATCAACTATTTTGGCTCTGATTGCTATTTTGCCCGGAGTGGCAGATTTGTATATCCAAAAAATAATCACGGCTATTGCAGGGAAAACATAACTCAATAAAAAATCACTGAACCCAGCAAGGATTTGTTCCCCTGAGAAGTATTTTTCGCCGTAAATAGCAAAAAGTATCGGATAAATAACGACTAATAATATTATTGTATCTATTAAACTCGCTCCAAACCTTGGCCAAAATCCAACAAACTCAAGTTCGTCCGAATCTGTCTCAAGTTCGTCTGGCTCTTTATTTAGTCCAGACTTTGGTGGTTGATAGGGGTTTTCCAAACGATTTTCTCCTTGATTGAGTTGATGTATGTGTATGCCTAACGACTAAGTCAGGGTAGGCCCTTGAACGAAACCCACCCTTAAACTCTATTTAAGTTATTAATATCAAACGTTTAGAACGTTTTATTCTCTGCGGGACGGGGTTTACAACCCAGTCCCGCGACAATTTTTAACGGTTTTTAAGCCAACGCTCACTTTTCAAATTTGATCAGTAAGGCTGGCAAAAACAAAAAATCAGCGATTAAAGCAAAGACAATTGTCACAGCCACCATGATGCCCATGGTAGAATTAATATAAAAATGAGACAGAGACAAAATCAAAAAGCCAA
>JAYQWI020000751.1:0-2788 GCA_035871815.2 Candidatus Parabeggiatoa communis | reverse complement strand
ATATAGCCTTTCCCGATTGAATAAAGTACATTTATATTTAAATTCGCCACTGCAAAATAAATTTTGCACTCCAATTGCGCCACTGCAAAATAAATTTTGCACTCCAATTGCGCCACTGCAAAATAAATTTTGCACTCCAATTGCGCCACTGCAAAATAAATTTTTCACTAAAATAAAATTTGTACTTAGCTTCGCTGACCTTCGGTTCATTCAATCGGGAAACGCTATAACTAACTGTACTTTATTCAATCGGGAAACGCTATAACACAACAGTCTGGTTTTCTTTCAACGACTTTTCTACTGCATTAAGTACCCTCACCACTTTCATACCGTTAATGCCATCCGTCAAAGGCGTGCTTTGTTGAATGATGCACTCTAAAAAATGCTTAATTTCACTCCTCAAAGGCTCTTGGTTTGGGATTGAAGGGATAGAAATATCCCCCGATTTTAACGCAATTTGGTATTCTGGAAAACTGACATCCCTTGTCTCTTTAATGATACTGGCATTTTTATCAAAAATCTTGATTTTCTCACTAGGTTGAACATCGTCAAACAAAATCATTTTTTTCTCACCAACAATCGTCACATCGCGTATTTTGACCGGATCGATCCAACTCAAAATGATGTTGACTAACACATCGTTGGCAAATTTCATGGAAATACTGACAACATCTTCAAGCTGCTCTTGTAAATAACCAGCACCTGAAGCATTCACAGATAGGGGAGATTCGCCAATAAAATAAAGAGCCATAGCAATATCATGGGGAGCCAAATCCCATAACACATTGATATCTTTCCGAATAGGCCCTAGATTTCTTCTTTGAAAATGCAAATGTCTTAATGCACCTATTTGACCAGAATCAATATACTCCTTTATCATTAAAACAGCAGGGTTAAATAAAAAAATATGCCCTACCATTAAGCGTAAATCCTTAGCCTCTGCTATCTTTACAAGTTCTGACGCTTCTTTCACATCACTTGTCAAGGGCTTTTCAATGAATGTGTGTTTGCCAGCCTCTAAACACTCACGCGCTATTTTAAAATGAGTATTCGTTGGGGTGACAACAAAAACCGCATCAACATTAGCCAGAGCCTCTTCTAATCTAACAGTCGTTATAACCCCTGGATACTTACTTTTGACTTGCTTGAGTTGTTCTGAACTTTTATCCACACAGTATTTGAAATCAACAGCTTCTAACTCATTCAATACTCTCGCTAAATTGGGCCCCCAGTAACCGTAACCGATTAAGGCGACTTTTATTTTTTCCATAGTTTAACCTTTGCATAGTTAAAAAGGATGTAGTAAGACAATGTAAAACAAGCGATTGGATGCAGCAAAACCTGCCGTTCTCTCACTTTCATCCACCAAGCAATTGATTTGATAAAAGGCAAAATCAGACTGAATCCATAAGGCAAAAATAAATACTTCTTCAGTTTTCGAGAGACAGAATTGTATTTAGCCCTTGTATCATAAGAACTTGTTTGGATAGAATTATAAATTCTATGGTTAAACTTGTTTTTGAAACTCGCAAAACCCTTTAACGAGTAATGATAAATGCCCGTATCTTGAACATAAGCAATATCATGTCCTTCTTCAATCAGTGAAATGAGGGGCAATATGTCATCGTATTCAGTACTTTCAGGGCGTTTAATGCCCGCCTTCTTCAACACGGTACATTGTGCCAACGCAATTAGGGGATAATCAATCGTTGTATATTGATATAGGACATAGTTATCCCCTTGTTTTTTAACAGAATATTGTTTTGAAAATTGATCTGGATGCGAAGCATTACCAAAGACAAAGGCATTAAATGGATCGGTATCTTGGTTTAAGTATTTGCTCCAAATAGTATCATTCGGATCATTGACGACTTTACTAAAGGCTGCCCAAACACTTTCAGGGTTTTCTTGGAAGGGCCGTAAAATTTTATTGACCCATTCTTTATCATATAAAATATTATCGGCAGCCATAAAAACCACTAAATCGGCTTGAGCGATTTTATAGCCATAAGCCAACCCTGGCTCCGGTAATTTCTTTTCATTGTGATATACCTTGGCACCGTATTGTCTCGCTATTTCACACGTTCTATCCACAGAACCGCCATCAAGAATGGCTATTTCAATTTTATTTTGAGGGTAATTTTGGGCCACAATAGATTTAAGACACCGTTCAATTCTGGCTTCTTCATCTAAAGTGGCAATATTAAATACCAAAGAATATTGGTCAGTTTTTTCTGCTTTCATATAAGTCATTAATTTTGCCTCTAAACGACGGTACTATATTATGACGACTTAAATTTATTATTTCCTTGATTTAGGTCATTTACTTTTGGTCTGAAAGGTAGTATGGGGCTTTGCTTTTGTACAATTATAAATTATAAATTACAAATTACAAATTACAAATTACAAATTACAAATTTGCAACGAAAATCAGGCCTTCGCAAAATAAATTTTGCACTCCAAATTCGCAGAAATGGTTTCGTTCCTTTTAATAGAGGTTGACAGGCTACTCAAATGAAATTTATAGGAATACTCGGTTTAACCAATTCTTAAACGCGCTTATTTCAGGTGAGTTTGTGTCAATCAAATGTTTTTCAGGTTTTTTTAAATCCAGTAGGATTCTTAAATCTTTACCCGGTTTTTCTTGTTCATTGGCAAGATTAAAGCCTTAGCAGCCGAAATGCCCTCAGCATTCTGCTCCTCTTTAAAAAACATTTGCTCAGGAACGGCATGTTCAAGTGCTGATGACGTTAGTCCGCTTCTAAAGCTAAATTGGAATTCCTTGTCA
>JAYQWI020000750.1:0-2141 GCA_035871815.2 Candidatus Parabeggiatoa communis | reverse complement strand
CCCGAAAAACCTAAACACCTCACCTCAATAAATAGCACTTTAGCAAACGATACCCTTTTAAAAGTGTAAAAAGAGAAAAAAATAGTAAAGTGCTAAAAATCAATAGGTTAGAGTGCTAAGTCCGCGCAGCCACGGAAACCCCTGCTCCTGTAGTGGTAGTCCGATGCGTACATGAAACGAGAGGCAGCACGACAGTTGTACGGGAAGTCGAAGAACGCGCCGCCACGGAGCAGACGTCTATTTTCACCCGGTTTTTTCCAAATACGGCCATCAGTTGGTGCATTTTCATAATTTGAATGCCAAGGATCAGCACACCATTCCTTAATGTTGCCTACCGTGTCATATAAACCAAAGGGATTCGCTTCAAAAGAACCGACTGGGGTAGTCTCACTAGACCAACCATACCCACAATTCGCACGGTTTGTTCCAAAGTCATTTCCCCACCAATACTTGGTTTCTGTTCCTGCACGCGCCGCATATTCCCATTCTGCCTCCGTTGGTAAACGATATACCCTGCCCGTTTGTTCCGTTAACCAGTTCAGGTAAGCTGTTGCACCATACCAAGAAACCTTTATAACAGGATGATTTTCATAACCGGCTTCTACGGTAAAATTTCCTGTTGAACCCATGATATGACTATCAAAATTTTCGGCTTTCGTATCAAAGAAAAGTTCAGGCCCGCGATGCTTGATCGTGTTTAAAAAATGCACAAATTCAGCATTAGTCACTTCATATCGGCCTATCGCAAAACGTGCTACCGATACTTCATGTACGGGCTTTTCCTCATCCCTAGCCCCACCTTGAATGTCACCCATCCGAAATGTGCCGGCAGGAATCATGATCATTTCGGGCCCTAAACTGCCATCTTGTAAAGTATCTCGAAAAGGAGAAAACTCATATATTTTCAATGTTGGGCAATCCCAATAAATCCAGTTTGCCTGATTTAAGACATCAACAGCATTGGGATCAAGCAATAGGCCACAAAGGGTGTAGGTGCCCAAAGCTAATCCGGCGGGGATTGGCTTATTTAAAATGGGGTAAACTTGTTTCCCAGCAATCTTGAGCTTTGAAAAGTAAGGTTGATGGGTTGCCAACTGGCTACTCCACTTATCTGGATAGCCTAATGTCACGATTTCTCCATTGGGGGCTCTGATGGCGAGATATAAATCCGCTTCCCCCCTTCCATCGACGGTTATGTCTAAACGCAAGGAAGCGTCTTTGAAATAGAAATTTTGATTTAAAGCCATTTTCACGGTCATTGGGCGGCGGCCGGGTGTACCGATTTGATTTTCAAGGGGTTCATTATCAATAATCGTTAAGACGGCCTGCTTTTTTCCCCATGTCGCTCCAGACAGAGCAGTCAGTTCCAGAGTGAGGGTTTCGTCACCTTCTACTTCGCTATCATCCACAATAGGCACTTCAAAAGTCAGCGGAAGACACTGATCCGTTTCCCAAGAGAGTTGGCCCCTTAAGGGTTGGAAGTCCTCTTTTGAGGCTGCTAGCTGTTCACCTTCATAGACTAAATACCAAACGGAAGCCGCTGGCAGAGTGTAATAATTATTACAGTCCGTCCGTTCAACCGTTATGCTGACGGATTGCTCGCCTTCGTGAACCAAATAGTTGTCTTGGGAGAAGCCAAGGGTACTGCTGTCGTTGTCGATGATCGTCAGTCTGGCCTCACTTTGAATCCCTTTAGCCCCTCCAGTCGCTTCAGTCAGTCTTAAAAACACGGTTTCCTGATTTTCAGCCCTCCTGTCATCTGTAATCCTCACCTCAAACGACTTCGAGCCGCAGTCATTGGCTTCCCAAGAAAGCTTACCCCTTACCCTTTCGTAGTCCTTCCAGACAGTAGCCGTTCCCCCTTCACGGCTGGCATACGAGACTGAAAACGGCTCGGTTAAAGGCCCACAGCCTTTTAAAGCAAACAAAATCGGGGCACTTTCAGCATTTTCCTCAACGCGGTAGGTTTCTTGAGTGAAACTGATAGTCAGTTTGTCATTGTCAATGAGAGTCAATACCGCACGGTTTTGCTCATTGAGTTTGGCACCGGAAGGATTGCTGAGCATTATCACAACCGTTTCATCCTCTTCCACTTCTGAATCGTCAATTATCGGTATTTCAATCTGTTTGACTCCGCATTC